>CAMZLL010000116.1 GCA_947311505.1 uncultured Cryomorphaceae bacterium | reverse complement strand
TATAATATTCTATTAAGGGTCTCATCCCAAAACTTGCTCCATAATTCCAACACCACCAAGAAGAGGTGATATAAAAAACGAAAAACATTGGCAAAATCCACGTAATAAGTTTATAGTATTGTTTATTTATCAAAAATTGGATAAGACCAAGTAAGCTAAATAGTAAAACTGGAGTATAAATAAAAAGCCCTTTTTCATAGCTAAATAGCACATTAAATAACTCTGGTTTACCAAAGTTAAACCCCTCTTCTCTATAAGAATATACAAACCAATCACCTGTTTGAATATACCAAAAATATGATTGAATTAACACAATACTTAGAAACAAAACTAGACCAATAAAAGGTGTTTTTGGACTTTTAAAAATTCTAATAACACCTTGTTTAAGATTATCATAATCGTTAGCCATAAAAGGAATAAAGAGAAATACGATTACATTAACTGGTCTAATAATTGTTATAAAACCTAGGGCAATACAAATTAAATAAAATGATTTAACGGAATATTCTAAGAAATAAAGTTGTGAAAGGTAGATTAATATAGAAAATACAAATAAGGAATAGACATGACTATATGCAGCGTCAATGTGCACATAATGAGACAAGGTTGTTCCTAGCACTAAAAGGATTTGAAGCGAGAATATAAGCCATTTATTAACTTTATGCAGAATAAGAATCTCTCGAAAAAAAATAAGAGTGAGAAAAAGGTAAAAGAGAGCACTGTGGAAAATAGTACGTTGAAATTCCTTTTCGTATCCATTAAGTTTAGATCTATCTTGGCTTATACTTGCTAGAGTATAGAAAAAAAATGGTGCTTGTAAAATTGCAGTACCTACAGAATACTTATTTACTTTTGAATTATTCTCATAATTATTATAGCAGCCAACTGAATTTACCCTTGTGTATTCCAGTGAATCAGCATTTGAAATCACCCAATCTTTCCTATGGATATCTCCATGAATAAAAGTTGCAGGAAGATAATCGTAATACCCTATACCATCAGCATTAATTGAGGTATCTGTTGTTCCAATAAAATTATTTATGCTAAAAACTAATAAGAAGACAACAAAAGCTTCTGCTATAAAGAAGGAAAACAACTTTTTAGTTATAACTATTATTTTTTCCCTCATAAGAAAATATAGATACTTTTACTTAAGTAAAATCATTCTTTTTGATTCTATTTCAGAATCATTAACCAATAATGTATATATATACATTCCCGCTTTAAGCTCACTACTTTCAATAGTAATTGAGTTATCACCTTTATCAGCGGTATATGTGTTAAGTTTCACAAGGTTGTTCTATATGTCTTGCTTTAAATTCTAATTTCAAATTTAGGATTTTATTTTTAAACTCACATGTTTTTTCTTTAAATATTTCTTCATCTAATTCAAACCATTTTTCTACTGCATCAAAAGGAGTTTTAACATTTAGCTCTTTTCTTAAGCTTCCATGTCGTCTATAAAGGTTGTAATGCACTAAAAAGCTAGTTAAATCCTCATCCATCTCCATTAGCGACTTATAGGTTGTTTGTTTTATTGTTTTCTTTTTTATAATATCATTTGCTTTTTCTACCATTCCGTTTGTTTTAGGTGTAAAAGGCTTTGTACACCTGTGGTCTATGCCATTTTCAGCACATACTACATCTAGTTTACTAGGTGTAGTGCAATAGTTTCCTTTTTTATATTTCCACAAGTATTACCCTGATGAAGAAAGTTGTAAACTAGCTTTTAAAGTTCGTAGAGAACAGACAAGCACTATTTGTTCAAAATTATAAATTTTACTTATCGAACTTTTAGAGTCAATACCATTTTTAAGTTAATCCCAATGATAGCGGAGGAAATAAGGGGAAAAGAAAACGGGACAAACTCTAATTTTAAGAATTTGTCCCGTTTAGTACCCGAGGTGGGACTTGAACCCACACGACCGTGAAGTCACAAGATTTTAAGTCTTGCGTGTCTACCAATTCCACCACTCGGGTATCTCACCATTCCGAAGAAAGGTGAAGTTCACTTTCCTTACTTCCGTAGAAGTAAGATTCGTGGTTTGGCACTTTAAATATATATGAGCGAAAGACGGGGCTCAAACCCGCGACCTCCACCTTGGCAAGGTGGCGCTCTATCAGCTGAGCTACTTTCGCTTTTGCTTTATTATTAATATTTCAGTAGTTAATTAAATTAACTTTTTCACTTTTATTATTTATAAGTAAACCTCTCGTTTGAGGGATGGCAAAAGTAAGTAAATTTTTAGACCTACAAAATGTTTTAATCAAATTATTCGATTTTCGATTAACTTTTTTTTTATGCACCTACTAAATTTTTGATTTCATTGAGCTTCATCAACGCTTCTACAGGCGTAAGCGTGTTGATGTCTAAAGATTTTATTTCGTCTTTTATCTGCGAAAGCACTGGATCGTCTAGTTGGAAAAAACTCAACTGCATACCTGCATCGTTTGCCAAGTCTTTTGCTTTACCTTGTAACTCTTCTGCGGAATGAGATTTTTCTAGTTTTTTCAATACTCCATTTGCTCTAGTAACTACTGTTTTTGGCATTCCAGCTAACTTAGCTACATGTATTCCAAAACTATGTGCACTTCCTCCTTCTACCAGTTTTCGTAAAAATATAATACGTTTATTTAGTTCTTTTACCGATACATTATAGTTCTTAATGCGTTTAAATGCACTTGACATTTCGTTCAGTTCGTGGTAGTGGGTAGCAAACAATGTCTTTGCTTTGAACTTTGGATGCTGATGTATGAATTCAGCTATAGCCCAAGCAATAGAAATCCCATCATAGGTGCTCGTTCCCCTTCCTATTTCATCAAGAAGGATTAAGCTTCTGTCTGATATATTATTCAAGATACTTGCTGTTTCGTTCATTTCTACCATAAAAGTAGATTCACCGCTAGATATATTGTCACTTGCTCCTACTCTTGTAAATACTTTATCTACATATCCCAATATGGCTTGTTCTGCGGGAACAAAACTTCCCATTTGCGCCATCAAAGTAATCAAAGCGGTCTGGCGAAGTAATGCTGATTTACCACTCATATTAGGACCTGTAATCATAATTATTTGTTGTGTGTTTTCGTCCAAATACACATCATTGGCAACATACTCTTCTCCAAATGGTAAATTTCTTTCAATCACCGGATGACGACCATTTTTAATGTCGATAATTTTAGAGTCATTTATTTCTGGTCGATTATAATTATTGGTTTTAGCCAATTTAGCAAACGAGAGCAGGCAGTCCAATCTAGCGATTAACGCTGCGTTGTATTGTATAGGTTGTAAAAATTCTCCGATTGCAAATACCAATTCTTCAAATAAACGAGCTTCTATAATTTGGATTTTTTCTTCCGCTCCTAAAATCGTTGCTTCATATTCTTTCAACTCTTCGGTGATGTATCTTTCTGCCTGTGTCAATGTTTGCTTTCTGGTCCACTCGACTGGCACTTTATCTTTATGTGAATGCCTAACTTCTATGTAATAGCCAAACACATTATTAAATCCAACTTTTAACGATGTAATTCCTGTTTCTTCACTCAGGCGCTGCTGCATCTTCACTAAGATATCTTTTCCGTTGAGCGAGATATCTCTCAGCTGATCTAATTCGTCATTTACACCATTTTTTATCACGTTTCCTTTGTTTAGCACTACAGGAGCATCATCCATTATCTCACACTCTAAACGGTCTGTAATATGTTGACAAAGGTTTATTTGCTGCCCCAATACTTGCAAAGCAGGTAAGGATGCATGTTCGCATAAATGTTTTATAGGTGCTAAAGCTTTTAGAGCATATTTTAACTGTACGGTTTCTCTTGGCGAAATTCGCAATGCGGCTACTTTAGATATTAATCTTTCAATGTCTCCTATCTTAGCTAGTTGCAGCGCTATGCTTTCTGACAATTCGTGAGCTCCATACAGAAACTCTACAATGTCATGTCGTGCAGTTATGGCTTTAATATCTTTAAGTGGCAAGACCACCCAACGTTTTAGTAGTCTCCCTCCCATTGGTGAAATGGTTTTATCCATGATATCAATCAGGGTAGTAGCATTTTCATTGTTGGAGTGAATTATTTCTAAATTTCTGATTGTGAATTTATCTAGCCACACATAGTTATCTTCGTCTATTCTAGAAATGGTAGATATGTGTTTTAGTTTTTTGTGTTGTGCCATCGAAAGGTATTGCAAGATAGATCCTGCCGCTATAATACCTAGCTTTTTCTTTTCTATTCCAAACCCTTTTAGGGATTTAGTTCCAAAGTGGGTTAATAATTTATCTTCTGCAAAATCTTCTGTGAAAATCCAATCTTCTTGTTTGAAAGTATAATACGTTGTGCCAAATGTATCTTCAAATTTATCGTCCCTATTTCGTTGGTAAAGCACCTCTGAAGGCATAAAACCTTGAAATATTTTTTCTATATACTGTGGTGAACCTTCGGCTATCAAAAACTCTCCAGTGGATACATCCAAAAATGCTGCTCCGATACGGTCTTTGTGAAAATGAACAGATGCTAAAAAATTATTTTTCTTTTGTTCCAACACTTGTTCGCTAAACGCTACTCCTGGCGTTATCAATTCGGTAACTCCTCTTTTTACTATTTTTTTGGTCTGCTTTGGATCTTCTAATTGATCACAAATGGCTACTCGCTGACCCGCTCGTACCAACTTGGGCAAATAGGTGTTCAAAGAGTGATGTGGAAAACCTGCCAGTTCTAATTTGGAACCTCCATTGTTTCGGGCTGTAAGCACAATGCCTAATATATTTGAAGTAGTTATGGCATCTTGACCAAAAGTTTCATAAAAGTCACCCACTCTAAATAGCAACAACGCTTCTGGATATTTCGTTTTTATCTTATTATACTGTTGCATCAATGGGGTTACCTTAGATGCTTTTTCTTTTGCTGTTTTCTTCTTTGCCAATTTCCTAAGTTTTAAAAAATAGAATAAGCACGAAGATAAAAAGATCTTACAAATCAAAGAGCCATATTCACATTTTGGTAATAACTATTTGAATATAATCAAATCTAAAACCAAAGAATCAATGTAATGCGTTAAACAATATTGCAATATCTTTTAGAGAAAATAGAGATGTTTTATTGGGGGTATATCAATCTATTTTTAGTCTAAAGTCAACCTTTTATTAAAATTTAAAAACCAATAGGGCTCTAATTTCAGATTTTCGATTGCCTTCAATGGTGTTTAGTCCGCTTCCAATAGTATCAGAATTGTTATAAAACCATTGTGCATATCTTAGCCAAAAATCAACTCCTTTTCTAACCTTATAACGAGCCGTTAAGTAAGTTCGTGTCCCCCTACCAGAGTAGGATGGTATTCCGAAATAATACAACACATCGTTTTCATAAGCATAAATTCGTGAGTTATACGAGTCGGTATCAAAAATAGCATACCTAAAGCTAAATGAAAACGGGCTGGACAAGGGTTTGAAATTAATATCTTGAAACAATAAAAAACCGCTTTCTTGTTCGCTACCGCCTCTTTTATAGGTGTTATATTCTATTCTACTTTGTAGCCGTAAAGATTTGGACACTTTAAAAATGACATTGAATTTGTAGCTGTCCTTATCCACCTCTACGATGTTAGGAATGTCGCTTACTTGCGCATCTGTATTGATAGGTTTGTTTCTTCCTCTATATCTAACGTACATATCTAAGCTCCTTGAGGGTTTGTATCGCAATTGAAAAACACCATCAAAACCATTGGTATTGGGTTTGTCAGTTTGGTATCTCATCCAGGGAAATTCAAATTGATCAAAGTAAGTGGAAATGGTCCATGCTTTATTTAATTTTGCATCAGCTCCTAAAAAAAGACCTTTTTCATTTACATTTTGGCTACTTTCTGCAAATGCAACGCTTTTTCTATTCTGAAAATCTTTTCCATAATTTCTATATAGGCCAACCAAAGAAAAGGTAGGGGTAAGTGAAGCTAAAAAACCGGACATAAATGCGGTTCCTCCATTTGCGCTTCGAGATCCCTCTCCAAAGAAGTTAAAGTTTTTCAATATCAAACTATAATCGGCACCTACTACAGTGTTTTGATTGGTATTTAATTGAAACTGGGCGTAAGGTTGTAATATTCGCTTCACATTTCCATCAAAAATCGTGTTTACTCCCATGATTCCGATGTTTAGTTTTCGCGAGTTAAAAGCGGCTCGTGCTCCTGTGATGGTTTCTGTTAGTGCATCTTTATCTGCTAGCTCTCCTACGGTTGCGTGTTGACCAGTTGCTTGAAACGAGGAAACGGTAATATTATCAAGATTGTCAATAGAATCATTTTCGGGCGGAATAAGGTTAGCATCTATTTGTTTTCGTGAACCAAATGCTGTGAATTCTAAATTTTTACCAATACCTATGGTTGCTCCTGCACCTCTCAAGAAGGAGTTTTCATCTACTGAGGTATAGGGTCTCAACCCTCTTGCGTTCTTCTTCGCTGTTAAGATATTTATTGATTTGCCAAATGCTAGTCCAGACCAAAAGGTAAGTCCCTGCCCATATTGAGCTTGAAAATCTCCTACGGCAAGCTGTTTGACAAATCCAACATTTTTGATGAAAAAGTGTGCTGAATAGAAATCAAATCCTTTTTGTGTTTTAATACCAAATAAATTTTCTGCTCGTTTATTTCCGAAAAAGGTTTCGCCTGCATCTTTTTCGGCTGTGATTCCGATGCTTAAATTGGTTAGATATTTAAAACGATACCTCATATACAACTTATCTGGACTTCCTAGATAATGCTTGTTGTTACTTTTTAGCCAGTCTTCATCAGAAATTTCATCGTATCCTTTTGTGGGTTCTAATACTCTTGTGTATCTAATGAATAGTTCATTGGTAGCATTGTTAAACAACTCTTTAGGACTCGCTTTTGGAGAGTAAAACTCTGCATTTACAGTCACAAAAGGCATTACATTACGAATAGTCTGCACGTCCCATCCGGGTACTGCTTGCAATTCATAGATAGACATTAAATTACCGTTTTTATTGATGTGCTCTATCAGATTATTGATTTGATAATCGCTCAAAATGGTCAATTGTTTTAAGTCTTCTAATATTTCTTTATTGTTGAGGTTAATTGGTTTGTCAAAATAGGAGCTCAGCACATCAAATAAAGTTGTGAAATCTGCATTTTCATCTTCCAAATTGGCGGCAAGTACCTCGATGCTTTGTTCTATGATTAGGTTTTTTTGCGCTTCATATTCTAATTTTCGTTGAGACTGTGCATGCAAATTCTGTATGCTAGCAATACAAAGAAATAATATGACTATTTTTAGACCTAATTTCATAGTTTGCTATTCGAATTCAATTTTCTTGTGAGAACTTTCTGTGCTCTTTTCGGGTTTTTTGCCTAATGTATATTGAAAAGAGATTTCGGGAGAAAATCCTAGAACTTGATGATATGATGCGGCTATATCGAACTGATATGCATCTTTTTTGATGCCAACACCAAAACTTGCTAAAGTGGGTGAAGTTCCTACTCCTGCACGCAGAAAAATCATTTCGTTGGTATGGTATTCTAGTCCTGCTCTAAATATGGGTTTGTTCAATAGGTTTTTTTCTGCTTCTACAGTTGCTAGAACTTGCTTTGAGAATTTGTAATTAATTCCGATTCGAAGTACGGTTGGTATTCTTTCGTTATTGTAATCGTTGAGTTTAGCTCTTGTAGGGTTGAAAATATGGGTAGAGAGCATCATTTTACTTGTGAGATTGGCTTGTATTCCAAATTCAGCGGTTACGCCAGAGTGTTTGCCATAGTCGTTTTGCAATCTTGTATTGTGGTAATTTAATTGCAACCCTCCAGAAATCTTGTCGCTAAATTTCATTCCATAACCTATCCCAAGTTTACTTTCTCCATAAAGAGCATTTCCAAAATTGGAAAAAGAAACACCGAAAGCGCCACTTTTAGTTGGATGTGCATAGGCGAATCCCATATAACTCATTTCTTTTAGTAGAAATTTGTTTTGAAAAAACACTCCTGCTACTGGAGCTGTAAGCCAACCTAGTCCTGCTTGATTATGATGAGTGCTCCATACGTCTGACAAGCCTACGGAGCTGTGTCCCATTCCAGCTGATCGTGCGCCAAGGTGTGAATTGTCTCCTCCTGCTAAAATAAAAGTGGGCAAAAATAAGATGAATAATAAATGCTTCATATTGTTTTTATAATTGCAACTAAGTTATAAAAAAATATGATAAACAGGGTGGTTTATATACGTCTATTTCTGAAAACAAATTAAATAGCGTTAATCTGCTCTATTAATTCATGGTCAGTGATTAGACCTACGTGCCTCCATTTTATTTTTCCCTCGTGAAAAAGAAGCAATGCGGGCAGACCTACAATATTGAATTTTCGAGCGATGGACGGATTTTTTTCAATGTCTATTTTGATGATGTTCAAGTCTTTTCCTTTTGCTCTTTTTACATTTTTAAGAATGGGCTTTAATTCTTCACAAGGGGTAGCCCAATCTGCCATCATATGTATAAGAACGGGGGTGGAACTCTTTATTAAATCGCTAAATGATGCCATACGTATTGTGTTTGGTGCAAAGCTAAATAAAAAACAAATCGAAGATAGATTTTAACTAAGAATAAGTTATTTCGCTAGACGCTCTATAATCTTATCTGCTACTCGAAAGGAATTGGCATAAATGGTATAGGTGAAGGTAACACTTCCTCCTGTGGGCATAAAGCTACCATCGGTTACGTAGAGGTTTTCTACTTCGTGTGCTTTGCAATTGGCATCTAAAACGGAGCTTTTGGGGTTGTTTCCAAATCTGCATCCTCCTGCTTGAAGGTTTATGGTGGGGCTGCTCGAAATTCCCCAGCGAATGTTTCTTCCTCCTAGAGATTCAAATAATGGTTCTATTTTCTTGGCTATATATCTACCTATTTTCTCATCGTGCTTATTGTTTCCTGTCCAAATTTTACCTACGGGATCGCCCCATTTATCAGTGTGTTTTTTTGATAATTCTACAAAACATTTATCGTTTGGTATCCAATCAACAAAGACCTCAAATTTGAACTTGCGTTTGGTGGTAAATTCTTTGTGAATTTTTGTTTTCAATTCGCTACCAAAAAGTAAACGATCTCCTTCCCATTTTTTGCTGTACGTTCTACTGACTTTGTTTGGGTGTTCCCATAAAAAATCTACGGTACCTCCTTTTACTTTACCTCCAAATTCGGGGTCATCGACTTCGTACCAATCTTGTGTGGCTCGATTTACAAATAATCCTGGTAGTTTTAATTGACGAGCGGTTTCGGTGTCGAAATCTTCAAAATGAATAGAGCACGAACCGACTCCTCCTCCCGAAAACACAAGGTTCTTTCCTACTTGGTTGTTGTTATTGGCGAGTCCGTTTGGAAATTCCTCGTTTTTACTCATTAAGAGTAATCGTGCAGTTTCTGTTGCTTGTGCTGCTACAACAAATAATTTAGCTTTTATTTCTTTCTTTTCTTTAGCGATGTCGTAATATTTTGCTGCTATAATTTTTTGTTGACCATTGGTTGTGAGATGGAATACTTTTGCATTTGGTATTATAGTAAGGTTGCCTGTTTTTAGGGCTTCGTTTAGTAATGAGGCTCTTCCACTTCCTTTTGCATCTGAAGAACAACCATACGTACCACAAAAATTAGAATAATAGCAAGCATTACGCTCTCCTTTTGCCTTGGATAGTATGGCTCTTGGGGTGGGTATAATCTGTATGTCATTTTCTGCACCGGCTCTATCTAGTAGCGTAGATATGATATTGGTTTTTAAGGCTGGGTAAGGAAAGTCTGGTTCGCTTCTAGGTTCTTGATTTTTATGGGCTACGGTTTGCCCTGACACACCTACTAAGTGATCTACTTTTGTATAATAAGGTTCTAAATCTTGATAAGAAATTGGCCAGTCGACAATATTTCCATTTTCTATAGGGCCGTATGTGCTAAGCAACTTGAAGTCAACAGGTTTTAACCGGTGGAAATAACCACTCATAAAATTTGAAGAACCACCTACTGCGCTACCATTCCAAAAGTCTTTCCCTGTCATTTTTGTGGTTTTAGCATACCATCCATCATCCTGTTCTTTTACTATTTCGTGGTATTCATCGTTTAGGTTTGGGATATAAAGATCTTTTTTTGATGCCACCATTTCGTCTTTGGAAAAGTCTTTTGTTTTTATCCAAGGTCCTTTTTCCAATAGGGTTACTTTATATCCTGCTTTGCACAATTCGTAGGCTACAGGTGATGCTCCTGCACCACTTCCTATTATACATACATCATCCATATTGTGAGTTTACGGTTTGTAAAAAATCAGGATATTTGGTGGTGTTTGTGGGTTGCGGAAAGCCCACTGGTAGATCGAGCCATTTCCAACCTATACCTTTTGGGTTAATATTGTATATGGGGTCAAATAGCATGGCTTCAAATATAATCGTAATCATACGTGATAAAAAGGATCTGGACCATCCGGTAGTTGCCATTTTTGAAATAAATGATTTTTGATTATCTGTTGATAATTGATAAAAATCAAGTTGGTAATCTTCTTTGGATATAGAAAGTAGTTTTGAAAGTTTATCTTTAAAATAGCTTTTGTTCTCTGAATCTGCTCGTTCATCGAGTAGGGTCCAAACAAAATAGTTATGTGCATTGACGTTATATGCGCTTGGTCCATTTCCATCTTCTGGTATTAAGATATTTTGAATAGCAACTATGCTTTTCATCTCTGAGATTGAGAATACACCTTTTCCGTCAAGGTCTTTATATTTGGTTTCTGGGCTCAATGATTCGCAACTGCTAATCCAAGGTAGTTGAAGCGCTATACACCCAAGTAAAGCTGTTTTTAACCATTTTCGCCTGTTTATTTTCCAGGTTTCTTCGTGTAATGGTTCATTATCTATATGTTCTTCGAATTGTATGCGCATAAAAAAGCTCTAACAAAGTTAGAGCTTTAATTAAATCTATATGATATAAATTTTAGTGAATTGCATTTTCTACTTTGTTTAAAGCGTCTGCTCCTGCTTCTTCTACTGCGTCTGTTGTTGTGTTAACTCCTTCTTCAACAGCATTTGCTCCTTCTGTTGCATCTTCAGCAGTTTCTCCACAATTTGTCATTGTAAAAGATACCATTGCTACCATTGAAAGGATCATTCCTACTTTTTTGAAATTCTTTTTCATTTTAATTGATTGTTAGGTTATTAATTATGAGAATGCAAAAGTACTATAAAACTCGAAATATAGGGATAAAAACAAAAAAAAAGCGTTTCAACTTGTTGAAACGCTTTTTTTTATAATGAATATGTCTTTTAATTAAAGGGCGTTTACTGCATCTTTAAATTTCAAAAACTCTGCATCTTTTTGTGCTTTTGTTTTCAAAGAACTATCTTTTCCGATTGCACTTTTTAAGTGAGTAGCAACATCAGTAGCATTGTTTGTTCTTGCAGCTATAACAGCTCTCAAGTAGTCTGCATAAGCTCCATCAGAGTCAACGCTGTTGTTTAATGCTGTTTTAGCAGCTTCGTTGTCTCCGTTTAATACTTGCGCTAGTGCAGTATTGAAAGTTTCGTTTGCTCCTATTTTTTCTAATGCTTCACCATAGTTACCTTCTTGAATAGAAATCAATCCTAAGTTGTAAGAAGTTTCTGGAGAAGAACCTGCTTGAGCAAAAATTTCTTTTGCTTTTTCTCTGTCACCTTGCATATGAGCTACAGCTCCTAAATTGTTCATAGAGATTGAATTTTGCTCAATTCCATTAGCTTTTTCAAATTTAGCTTTTGCTCCTGCAATATCATTTTGTTGATAAAGAATATATCCTACATTGTTTACTACTCTATAATCATTAGGAAATAATCTTTCTGCTTCTTTAAAGATTCTTAATTTTTCAGATAAATCTTCTACTAAAGTAGCTGTAAATAATAATTCTTCAACGGTTAATGTATCAGGATTAGATTTAGAAAGTTGTTTCAATTCATCATCAGAGTATCCAACCTTGTCGTAGGTAATTGTCATAGTAGATCTTCTCAACTGTGGTAAAACTTCTTTTTCTAAGAATTTGTAGGTTTTAGCCATGTTTCTGATGTCTTCCTCTCTTTTGTTTACGTCAGAAGTCATTTCCAATACACGTAAGATTAATTCTTTGTCTGCGTGATTTGTTTTTTGTACTTCTGTTTTGAATCCGTCCCAATCTTCTCCTTTTGGAGATTTAGAGATTGATGGAGCTGTAAATCCACTTGTAGTGTAGAATTTAGACAAGTATGTGTTAGCTGAAGTTGCTCTATCGTTAGCAAGATTAGCGTTTTTGTCTACCTCACCTTCTGGTGATGCATAAGACATGATGTTTATACTCTTAACATCTCTTCTGATGTTTGTTTGTGCATCAGTAATAAACGCTTGATAATCTAATATATCTTGTTCTTTTAATTCTTTTGCTTTTACATCAAACTTACCTTTAGCGTAGTTTATCGTAGCGCTAGTTGTTGCAGAAGTAATTCTTTGGAAATTATCTTCACAAGCAATTACTTGATCGTCTAATTGAATTAAATATGGTGTAATGATAGTACCATCAGCAATTTTTTCTGTAGTAATAGGTTCTTTTTCCTTTTTTCCTTTTTTAGGTTCTACTCTAACAACAACTTTACCTTGTTCCATGTTTGCTTGGTATGGTCTTGTAGATGAATATGTAAAGGATTTTCCTCCTTTTGGTACAACCTCTCCATTACCGGCTGCTTTTTCTCCTTTAAACTCTTTCATATCGAAAGGAATTTCAGTTCCATCTTCGCAAATGAAAATAGGAGTTAATTTTACAGAAGCTTTTTTGTGAAGTCCTTTTTCTATAAACTTTCCGTTTATTTTTAATTCTACTTCATCACCGTGCATTTCTAAGGGATCTTCTAATACTTTGTATTCGAGATCTTTAACAAGGTCACAGCTACTCATTATCATTCCACCAGATACGATAGAAAAAAGAGCTATGTTTTTAAATTTGTTATTCATTTTTAATAGTTTTTCATTATAATCGTGCGAAGATACACATAGTTTTCCATTTCAGATAAAGGTTTGTAAAAAAATTGAATTAAGAATGATAAATGAGTTTAAATTGTTCGTTGTCAAATGAGTTTATAAGCAAGAAGCCTTATGTCATTACAGCTTATAGAATGGGAGAATAAATAGTTTATTTTTACTTCTTTTCTTTAAAAAATAAATCCATATCTATGGTTATAATTCTCGGCATATCTCAATATAAATAACTATGTTTGGATTTTTATTCGTCAATAAAAAAAAATCAATTTCTTAAAGCGCATTTCAAAATAAATTTGGCATTTTTTTATGAAAATAGAGGTTCTTCGTAAAAAGTTAAGAACTAACCCGAATTATTCATCGCACTTATAAATTTGAAAAAAGACCTTCAAAAATTTTCAGGATTTAATTTTCCTGCAATTTTTGAAGGTCTTTTTTCAAATTTATAAGTGCGATGAATAATTCGGGTTAGTTCTTAACTTTTTACGAGGAGCCTCTATTTTCATAAAAAAGTGCCAAATTTATT
>CAMZLL010000115.1 GCA_947311505.1 uncultured Cryomorphaceae bacterium | reverse complement strand
TGATAAAAGAGTTGAGAGGCAAATTAGAGAAGAAAAGCTATGAGCAAGCCAAACTATATTATAAAATGGAGCAATATAACTCCGCAGTAATCGCTTTTCAGAATACCCTAGACAAATTTCCAGATACCGACTACCGAGAAGAATTGATGTATCTAAAAGTAAAAGCAGGATATTTGCTGGCAGATAATAGCGTGCCAAAGAAAAAAGAAGAAAGATTTACCAATGTTATTGAATCTTATCGTATATTTGCGAACTATTTTAGCGAAAGCAAGTATTTAAAAAGTGCTACAAAGTACTTTGAAGATAGTGAAAAGCAACTAAATAAGTTAACAGAAAACAAGCAATAATGGCATATAGAGATAGCAACGCAGAACGAACAACAATTACTAGAAACCTCAAAGAGTTAGACAGTCAGACGGATAATATTTATCAATCCATAGTTGTCGTTTCTAAAAGAGCAAATCAAATCAATACTGGAATGCAAGATGAGTTGCTTTCAAAATTGAATGAGTTCGCATCTTCAACGGATAATTTAGAAGAGATTTTTGAAAATAGAGAGCAAATAGAAGTTTCTAGATATTACGAAAGATTACCAAAGCCACACGCTATTGCATTGCAAGAGTATGAGCAAGAAAAATTATTTTGGAAATTAAACCCAGAAAAGAAAGATTAATCCAATACAACTTTATGTTAGCTAATAAGAAGATAATATTAGCAGTTACGGGTAGTATAGCAGCTTACAAAGCAGCATTTATTATAAGATATTTAAAGAAGCAAGGGGCTTTAGTCAAAGTAATTATGACTAAAGCCTCTTCTGATTTTGTAACACCCATAACGCTAGCTACACTTTCAAAAGAACCGGTTATTACAGACTTTGTAAAAGAAGGAAATTCAGGTGAATGGAATAATCACGTAGAAATGGGATTGTGGGCAGATGCCATCATTGTAGCACCAGCCACAGCCAATACGATAGGTAAAATGGTAGTAGGTCACGCAGATTCTTTTTTGTTGGCAGTATATCTTTCTGCAAGATGTCCTGTCTTTGTAGCTCCAGCTATGGACTTGGACATGTATGCACATCCTTCTACACAAGACAATCTAAACCTCCTTTCAGAACGAAACAACTTTATTATTGCTCCCGAAAAAGGGGAGTTGGCAAGTGGTTTAATAGGAGAGGGGCGTTTAGCTGAACCAGAGCATATTGTCGCTTATTTGGAGCAATATTTTAGAGCTCAATTGACATTGAATGGCAAGTCTATTTTGATTACTGCCGGCCCTACACATGAAGCTATTGACCCTGTGCGATTTATAGGAAACAGAAGTTCTGGGAAAATGGGAGTTGCCCTAGCCGAAGAATGTGCTAAAAGAGGCGCGAATGTAACGCTAATATTGGGGCCTTCATCTCTAAATGTTTCATCGACCTATATAGAAGTTATACGTGTAGAATCAGCCGCAGATATGTTTGCTGCTTGTCAGGCCAATTTTGACCAAGACGCAGTGATTATGGCGGCTGCAGTTGCGGATTATACGCCCGAAACTGTGTCTGATAAAAAAATAAAGAAAAAAGAAAATAATTGGAGCATACCGTTGACCAAAACCCAAGATATTCTTCAGTGGATGGGGCAAAATAAAACCAAGCAAAAATTAGTTGGATTTGCACTAGAAACAAATAATGAATTGGAAAATGCCAAAGGAAAACTTAAACGAAAAAACTTAGATTTAATTGTTCTCAATTCATTGCAAGATAAAGGAGCAGGTTTTCAAACCGATACCAATAAAATTACAATCATAGATAAAGACAATAAATGGTCAAACTTTGAGTTAAAATCTAAACAAGAAGTGGCGAAAGATATTCTCAATAAATTGGAAGAATTATTGTAGTTTTATAATCAACACAAAAGAAACACAGAAACATACTCTTGAAAATCAAATATAAAAAAAGTGAAAAACAAGTTAATAGACAGAATTGCAAGTCAATCAAAAAAAATATTTGGAACAGTTATAGTCGTAACAATTTTAACCCTAAGCGTAGGGCGTAAATTCGCTCAAGAACTAACTTGTCAAGTTACCGTAATGGCGCCTACTCTCAAAAGTAATGCTTCTAATACAGAGATTATTAAGGAGATGGAATCTTCTCTATATGAATTTGTCAATGCCACAAAATGGACAGACGATGAATTTAAGGATGAAGAAAAAATAGATATGACCATCCAGATAACCATCAATACAAAGACGGGGTCTGGGAGTTTTACCGGTTCTATTCAGATTAGTTCCTCTCGACCTGTTTATAACTCAGATTATAAAACTCGACTTTTTAACTGGAAAGACGAGAAGTTGTCATTTGAATATCAGCGAGGTGCTGCCTTGATATATACGCCTGACAGACACCAGAATAACCTAGCAGATGTGGTAGCCTTTTATGTGTATATGGTGCTAGGGTATGATTACGATTCTTTTTCATTGAAGGGAGGGGCTAAATATTTCAGTAAAGCACAGCAGATCGTTAGTAATTGTCAAACGGCAAGTGAAAAAGGTTGGAAACCTACAGATGGAAAGAAAAACCGTTTTAGATTAGTAGATAACGCCTTAAATAACGCTTTTGCAAATTTGCGTCAATGCTATTATTCGTACCACAGAGAGGGGGTAGATTATTTATATGAAGATAGAGATAAAGCGATAGATAAAATGGTAGCTGCCCTAAAAAGTTTAGAAACCATACATCGAACCCAGCCCAACTCCATCAATGTTCAAGCTTTTTTCTCTGCCAAGGCAGACGAAATTGTTTTGTTGTTTAACGAAACACCACCTGCCATCAAAAATAAAGTGTACTTAATTGTTACTAGATTAGATCCTGGTAATATCAATAAGTATAATAAGATGAAGAAGTAATC
>CAMZLL010000114.1 GCA_947311505.1 uncultured Cryomorphaceae bacterium | reverse complement strand
CTGTTGCTCAATAGCGTGTCGCTATTGTTATAAATAAAACTCAATAGACTATCTGTAAAAGCGGTATTGCTAAACAAGGTGTCTGCGTTGTTGAGTATCTGTGTAAAGGCACTATCTGCTATGGGAGATAAATCTACGGTTACAGATGCTCCGTTTTCGATGTCAGTTTGTAAGGTCAAGCCTGTGAGCGTAGCTCCTGTGAGATCTTGATCGTCTGTACCTACAATGTTGCCGGCTACAAAACGCAACCATTGGGTGCCATCCCAATAGTAAAACCCCGGGGTAACGTCATTAGGTGTGGTGCCTGCTGTGGCTGTATTGTAAACCAACAAACTGGTAGCTGGAGATGCTATGGTGGAAGCATCTGCTGTTCCTGTTAGAGCAACTCTGGGTACGAGCACTCCTTTGTTGCTACTGCTCACATCGAGCATAGCGGAGTTATCTGGTGTGGCGTTGGCATTGTTTATTGCTACTCCTCCTACCCCTCCTTGGGATAGTGCGTAGGTGGTGGTTAGGAGTAGTGCGAAGGTTAGTATTTGTTTTAGCATAGTTTAATAGTTTATATATAAAAAGTAGTAGGGTTATAGCAAAATTTATAGTTGTAAATTATTATTCTTGTTCAAAAAAGAAGTCTATCAGTCCATTGAGGTCATCAGCAGAAAGATCTACCTCTCCGTCAAAAAACAAATCAATAGCATTGTTAATTTCATCGGCAGAGATTTCGTCATTTTTATTAATGTCCAATGGTCTGTAAATGAGGGGTACTTTATAGCTTTTAGGATCTTCATCCTCTATAGCTATCTCTTCTTGCACGCCATTAGTAGTCGTGTCCTCTCTTTTTTCTTCAGGCATTGTCTCGTCTTCAGAAATTTCCTCTTCTAATTCCTCTTCGACTACTTCACTCTCCTCTGCTTGTATCGCTTCGTCCTCTTCGAGTGTTTCTTCGACTTCCATTGTTTCATCTAAATCCGCTTCTGTTAGATCCGTTTCTTCCGCTACAACATCTTCACCGCTATTTTCATTCTCAGTAGTAGCGTTTTCAGTTTCATTTGGAGTTGAATCTTCAACTATAGCTAACTCATTATCTGACATTTTTACGTCTTTTATTACTCGATCTCCTTCTACCAAATAGTATATGGTAAGAATATCGTCTGCAACATCTTCGGTTTCAAACTTCAAAGTAAAAACTTCGTCTTTAGGTATTGCCATCCAAATTAAGACAAACTGGCCGTCTTTTTCTCTCAACAATCCTCCTTTAACATCAACTGCTGTTAAGGAGTGAATTTCGGTGTTGAATTTTATTCGCGTGGGTCCTGATATGTTATGATTCTCTATTTTCAAAGAGAGTTCTTTTCCATCTTTTGTACATGTTACATCAAGGTAATCTTGCCCCCAAGAGGTTATTGCAAAAAAGGTTATTGCTAATATTAGTACTGTTTTCATATTTATAGTATTTTAACTTCTATTCTTCTATTTACTTCATTTTCTTCTTCAGAGCATTGCCCTTCCTCTGTACATCCATTGGTTATAAATTTTTCTCCATATCCTTTTGGTATCATTCTGGCTTTCTCTATACCTTTATCAATTAGATATTGGTAACATGAGTTAGCTCTTCGTTTAGACAATTTCATATTATAGGATGCTGGACCTTCGCAATCTGTGTGAGCGCTCAACTCTATTTTCAAATCAGGCTTTCCTCTTAGGTAGTCAACCAAGTTGTCAAGTATGGGTAATGAGACTTCTCTTATATCAGCAGAATTATAATCAAAATAAATATTGTCTATTTTGATAACCATATCTTTCTTTGCTTCTGGAACTAACGCTGCGTTCATTAATAAATTAAATTGTCGCTTTCGATTGTCATCATCTCCATTTATTTCAAATACAGCCCTATCATAGCCATCAAGAATCATTTCTACTTCGTAGTCTTTATTCTTGTCAAAAGCAAAATCCCAATTTCCATTTTCGTCAGTAAATGCAGAACCAACATAGGAACGTCTTTTCCCTACAACTTCAAACATCTTTAGCTCTACACCTTCCAGAATTTTTTCTGTTACCTGATCCTGCACAACACCTCTAACGGATATTTCATCTAAGACAATTTTAGAGAAAAACTCTTTAGAATCTTCTCTTAACTCTTCGGCTGTTTCATCTGGAAAATACATTATCATATCTACAAAACCTTCTGATGCTATTTCAAATTTGTATGTTTCTTTTAGATCTACAGGATAACTCATGTTTCCATTTTCATCGGTAGTTATCTGTTCAATCAAGACCCAGTTATTGTCTAAATCTCTTTTGTACACTTTGATTTTAGCATCTAGAGGCTTTCCATCTCCGTCAAGAATCTGCCCCACTAAAGTATCGTATCGCAAGTAGTTAAAATGATATATTTCATCTGTTCCGTCTATCCCTTCTTTATTGGATGCAAAAAAACCAGTTGTAGC
Organism: uncultured Cryomorphaceae bacterium; assembly: GCA_947311505.1. Classification (GTDB taxonomy): domain Bacteria; phylum Bacteroidota; class Bacteroidia; order Flavobacteriales_D; family Parvicellaceae; genus Parvicella. Next base: position 25,958 of record CAMZLL010000114.1, on the reverse strand, counting down.
ATCTTTCCAATACAAACCAAAATCATCAAAAGAGGAGTTAACCGTACTTCCAAGGTTGATTAAATCAAATATTTTAGGTTCTCTACTAGATAAATCTACTTTAGTTTTTAAAATATCTAAACCTCCAAAATTTTTGTGGCCTCTCGAAGAAAAGTAAAACTCTTGCTCTTCAATGATAGGATATACTTCATCAAATTGCGTATTCACACCTTCAAGATTTACGGGGTCAGTCCATGTGCCATTTTCAAAATAAGAATAATAGATATCATAACCGCCTTTTCCCCCTGCTCGGTCACTACTAAAAAATAGTAAGTTTTTATCTTGGTGATAAAATGGGGTAACATTATTGGATTGATTATCGTTAATAGGCAGATTAATTTCTTCTTTGGTATCGGTATTGTACATAAAAATACTCAACACATTCTCTCCTGAATCTGTAACGTTATGTTCGTCTTTGTTTTTATCTTTATACCAAGTATATTCACTCAAATTACTAGTGTACATAATTTCGTTGTCAGATAAATAAGTGGGTGTCCCTCTATAAAAAACGGTTTTTTTAAGGTCTATCACTTTTTCTTTTGTATTAAAATCAAGCGTGGAATCATTGACATAATCAATAAGAAACAGGTCGTAAAAAAGTGTTTGATCTTCACCATCGTCTATCGGTAATGAAAACAAGACCTTATCTCCACTTGCCGCCATTCCATAATAGGTATCTCCTCCATAGTCAGATGTAGATTTAGAAACCGTAAACAAACTTGTCAAATCGGCAGTTCCTCCATTTTTAGGGAAGGCAACAAAATTATACCTCGCCTCATCGGTAGGAAAAACATCTTCTATAACAACTCCCGCTTCCTTATAGTTTTCTAAGTTTCGAAGTACTTGAAAATATACCTCTTTTTCAAATTTTTCAAAAGTAGCATACGACAACAGAGCCTTTTCAAAGTGTGTAAATGCGTTTTTATAATCGTGTAATTGATAGTACGAAACAGCTATTCTTTTATGATAAGATCTCTGTATTTCTTCGTCTTTTTCTTTGTCTATTAAATCCAAGAAATCAATAATAGCCTCTTCAAAATAGCCACTTTGATACTGTTGTTCGGCATTGGTCTTCATAATCTGAGCCCAACCAGGAATTACTAGGATGATTCCTAAAAATAGTGTGATTAGTGTTTTTTTCATTAGAAACGTGGTGCATTTAATTTTACATAATTTCTTTTAGACGCTAATTCGAAAATAAGCATCACCTCGTGAGAGCCAGATTGATAATTGGAAATGGTACCAAACGAGTATTGATAAGCATAAGATAACCTCCATTGCTCTAAAAATTGAAAATTAAGAATCCCTACAATATCTTTTGAGGTTCTATAAGAAGCTCCTATTCCAAATTTCTTCTCCATCAGCAACCACATAGCATTTGCTTCCATATGCAATGATGCTCCAGCCCCTTCTTTCATCAAAACAGAAAGTGAAACATCATTTTTCTTATTGATATTGTATAAATATCCTGAATGTAAAAACCAATTTAATTTATCCATCTCGAACGTAGTAGATACTTTAGTAGCACCAGAAATAATATCAACTTCATTTTTTAACATTCCCGGTATGGCTGCCCCCACATAAAAATTGGATCGAAAATAATACGCTCCAAATTTGAAATTAGGTATCACCCCTGACTTATAAACATTACTAAAGTTAGGGTCTTGTAGATCTGTGGTAACCACTTCATCTAAATTTCCTGTAAGAAACCTTGCCTGAGGAGATAACGAGAAAGAGATTGCCGATTTTCTATTTATTTTAAATTTATAGGCTACATTTAAGTCAAGTGCATCATTGGTTCTCACCCCTATTTTATCTCGTAAAACACTTATTCCTAATGTTATATTTTTTTTTGGCAACGGCACAGAGACAGACCCTCCATATCCTACCGGAGCACCATTGAACCCCACCCATTGATTTCGATAATAAACAGCCCCATTTATAGTTTGATAACTACTAGAAGCAGCATAATTAACCATAGGTTGATAGACCATGTATTGATTTACTTCATTGGCCAATTGCGCCTGAGTTTTGGAATAGTTAAAAACCATCAAAAACACCATAAAAACTAAAGACGTAGTTTTAAGGCATGTATCACAATAGCTTTTATGCGTGCTGAAAATTAAATATTTTTTGATCATAAGAATACATATCGTTAAGGTTTAACTTTCAAATATAAGGAATCGAAACTAAAAACTGACTTTTTTTCTAACAAAACGACCTAGTAACTAGACTTAACTCATAGAAAATGATAAAAATACACAAGCTAAAAGATGGTTTTCAAAAGTAAAAAACACAGAAACGTGCCTACAAATGAGTGTGACCCTATATAATAAAATTAATTCTAAAAAAATAAATTTAGTCTGAGTTGCTTTTTTTTTAACAAAAGAGGTGTTTTACACGATTAACACAACAACACTCCTCTCTAACTCGAATTATACAAGAATTATCGTTATAAAAAGCCAAAATACCGATAGAATTAGGAAGCGTATTTACGACCTCAAGTCATGTTCTTTTATTTTCATACGCTTTTGCTTTTCGTAAATTCTAGTAATGCTTTTTCTAAATTTTCAATATTATATACAAAATCACTCAATGCTATTGGGAATATTTTCAATTCTAATTGATTCAGGATTCGTATTTTATCAAAAGACAACTGTAATCCCATTTCTGAAGGAATGCCCACAATATCAATTCCAAAAAATGCTCCTTGCTGATTTGATATCAACAAATCTATTTCAACTCCCGCAATTTGCTTTTGAGTTTTGACCGTAAACCCGATTTTTTCTAACCATGTTATCATCGTTTTAAGTATCGGATCAATTACCAACAACTCTTTTTCTTTACTTGTATTATCAAAATCATAATCCGCTGTCAAAAGCAATTTCAGGTTGGATTCATCTTTAAGCCTTTGCGGACTTTGTATTGAATGAACTATGTATTGCATTTTCTTCGCCCTTGTCAAACTCACATTAAATATATCATCTTTGTTGAGATGCATAAACGATCCGTGATGCGAATCGTCATCTACCACCATAGATATAAACATCACATCTCTTTCGTCTCCTTGAAAAGCGTGTGCAGTCCCCAATATTACTTTATGCTTGGCTAAATCCTTGGCGTTGATTTCTTGTGTCAGTTTCTTTTTTATAAAATCTATCTGCGTTCTAAAAGGACTTAGAATACCAATAGAACTACAATATCCTATCTCATTATTTTGGTTCTTAATAATCTCTAAACATTTCGACACTATTAAATTGGCTTCCTTTTCATTTTCTCCTAGCCCATTCCTTACACCACCAACAGCAATTAACTCCTGACTGATAACAACAATATTAGATGGTTTATCTTGCATTATTCTTAGCGAACTATCATAAAAATATCGATTACTAAAACTGATAATACCAGGAAGACTTCTGTAATGTTCATCTAAAAACGCTACTTGATTTTGAGATTGAATCTGTTGGTTAAACAAATCTAAAAAACTAGTATTTCTATAATCAAATTTTTGGGCAATGTTTTTACTAGGATCTATTTCTCTAGCAAAACTCAACTGCTTAGCTTTAGATAAAAAAGAAACGTGGCGCAACTGCTTTGGGTCTCCCACTACGACAACTTTTTTTGCTCTATAAAGAATTGGCAACACAGAAGCCATATCTGTTTGAGATGCTTCATCAAAAATAACAACATCAAACATATCTTTTTCGAATGGTAAAGCATTGTGCAACTCATTTATTGGAGCCAACCAAATAGGAAATACTTCGGTGAGTTTATTGAAGTCAATATTTTTAAAAAACGCTGCTTTCTCTCCACTCGCTCGAGATTTTATGGCTAATCTAAAGTTTTGAAATGTTTTTCGATTTTCTACCAAAGCTTTTTGAAGCCTTGACATGAATTTATTGGTAATAATACGTTGTTGAACAACAATCTTATATTTGCTTTCATACAAATATTGATTATACAATTCCGAATGTCCTCTTAAATTCTTGATTCCTCTCTTGGTCCAAAATTTTGTAATTTTATCAAAGAATCCCAATTCATTTTTCAAAATTAATTCACCCAGTTTAAGCTCCATTTTTTCAAGTTTCGCTAAATCATTTCGCAAGCTTTTGATGCTTTTATTGGTCTTTTTTAATTCTGTTTTTCTAAAATACTTTTCCTTTTCTGAAAAGTTAGCACTCATTCCTACACCTTTGAGCCACCTTCCCAAGTTTCGTACTAACGAAGATTTAAATCTCCTTGTGCTACTAATCTGAGTGGTTAAATTTTCTAAATTAAAATCACTTTTAATTTTATCATCAATAACAGAGACAGCTGCGGGGTTTGAAGACACTATCAAGACACTTCTTCCGTAATACATTTCATTTATTGCCAATGCAGAGATGGTATATGACTTCCCAGTTCCAGGAGGTCCAATTATCATCATTTCATTGTAATCATGAATATTGTTGAGTGCTTTTTCTTGAGCTTTACTCAGCAATGCTGGAACAGAAATCTCTGGAGGACTCTTCTTTGCTTCCATCATCTCTCCAGCCCCTAACAAATAACTTGTAATGGCATTGTTATAAGATTTTTCTTTAAGTAAGGATTCCAACTCTGCAAGGATTCCTTGCGTACCTTTTGATCTTGTTTTTACAAAAAATCCAGCATTAGGCAACAATATACTTTGCTTATCTTCAGGTATCTTAATTCGTTTAACACTCGAAGACGCAAGTAATCTAGGATATTTATCCAGTTGCGAAACAGATACGCTATCAAATTTATCGTGAATCATTTTTTGCAACCTAACAATACTCGCCATGTTAAACAACCCTTCTAGCGCTATTTCCATAAGCAAGTCTGTAACAACTTGATTTTCTACAGACTCCGATGCATTTATTATATTTACAGCTACAGGATTCACCTCAACGGAGGAGCGATCAATCTCTACAAAATCAAACTCATCAATAGCCACTAGTTTGGCATCAAATAAAAACAAAGGAGTATAGATATACTTAGACATACCAAGCATATTTTTTTTAGATTTTAAAGATAGAAAAAAGGCTTTGTATTCTTTTTCTTTCACAAAAAGCTGCAACAAACTATTGATTTCTTGTGCATATTTTTTCTCTACAAGATGATGATTCAATTCTCCCTCAAACAAACCAGGTTCTTTGGCTATATGCAAATGCTGAATACTCGTAGCAAAAATTGAAGTTAGTTGATTCCCTCTACTATCTGCCTCATAACAGTTTTTTAAATACTTTATTATGGATCTTATTTCTTCGGTATTCTTCAAAGTTTCGTAATTTTACTTGCAAGATAATGAAAATTATATTCAAGGACTAGGGATCTATTTCTAGAATCAAAAATGGGCAGCCTTTCAGAAATAACCAATGAATAAAACCTGAAATAAGGTCTAAAATATAATTTTCCCTATTGTTTTAAAAATCAACCTTAAATCATACATAAAACTTTGATTTTCTATATACTCTAAATTTAAGTGTAATTTATCAGGCATAATTTCTTCAATATAAGTCTTGTCAGGGTTATCAGATTTGCCTAAAAGTTCATTTTCTTTGATATAAATAATACTTGCTAGGTCTGTCAAACCTGGTCTTACAGAAAGTACTTCTAATTGTCTATCAGAATATAAAGCTACATATTTTCGCACCTCAGGTCTAGGACCAACAATACTCATATCCCCTTTCAAAACATTTAGCAACTGTGGTAATTCGTCTAATTTTAACTTCCTTAAATAGTAACCTATTTTAGTAATGCGAGGGTCTCTTCCTCCTACTGTAATTTGCCCGCTTTTTTCAGCATCTACTATCATGGTTCTAAATTTATACAAACCAAAATCAAGATTTCCTTTGCCTACTCTTTGTTGCACAAAAAAAACACCACCTTTGCTTGTTGACGCAATAATTAAAGCTATTAACACAAAAAAAGGAAAACCCAATACTAGGACTATACTCGAAGATATAATATCAAAAGCTCGCTTCATCTAATGTAATCTAAAAGGGATTTATTTTCTAATTTTTTAAAATATTTTTCTTGCATAACTGTGTACAAAATCAAAGCACCAAACGTACCTATGAGAGCCCCTAAAAAAACATCTTCAACAAAATGCTGAGACAAATACACTCTCGAAGCCCCTGCAATGGCTGCTAAAAAGAACAACAGAGCACCAATCCATTTTTTAGAAGATAACAAAGCTAGAAAGCAAAAAATAGTAAATGCCGATGTCGTATGCCCGCTAGGAAAAGAGTTTCCCTTTTTCATTAGATTTTCAGCTAGTGCCATATGACTTGTATCATCATAATGGAAGTACTGCCACAGTACTATAATCGGACGCTTACTTTCTGTAAAAATAACTAATTTCAAAAACTGGGTTAACAAAGCAGTAGATACAAATGTTATTAACGCCATTGAGGCATATCTTAAATTATAAAAAGCCAAAGCTATCACCACAACAACAGCCGAAACACCATCTCCAATTAAAGTGATATACGGAAAAATTAGATCTTGCAAAGGCGACCATTGCTTGTTGATCAAAATATGCCCTTCCTTTTGTTCGTAGATATATAAAAAAGCCCCCAAGACAAAAAGAAAAACCAAGTACAAAAAGAAAAACGCACTTTGCTTTCTTATATTTTGTAACATTTTTTTTATCATATACATTGTAAAAGTAACGTTTTATAACCTCTTTGATTGTGCAATATAATAAAGAAATTGAAACTAAAATATTATACCAGAGAATAAGGTAACCAAAGTAACTATAAACCAATATAAAATAGATACTTTTGTATTGTGAATTTAACTAAAAAACAAAAATCCAATGCAGTATTCTATGGCATCATGGTCTCCTTATTTGTCTTTCTTTTTTTTACGCCCTGGGGTAAAAATTTAAAAGATTGGGTAAGTTCACTAACCTTATCTACACCCAATCTTGAACAAGAGCTGAATTCAAATACTGCATACATATCTATGGACTGGGCATTGATTAAAGATGATGGTAGTAAAGTTATTTTGTCTGAAATAAATCAGCCTATTTTTCTAAACATCTGGGCGACTTGGTGCGGCCCTTGTAGAAGTGAGATGGGCTCCATTGAAGACTTGTACTCTACTTATGGTAATCGGGTTACTTTTTTACTGGTAAGTCCTACAGAAGGACTTGAGATGATACAAAAATATAAAGCATCAAGAAATGAAGAGTTACCGTTATATGTTAACGGCAGTCAAACTCCTCCAAACCTATACGGCAATGTATTTCCTACTACATTTATAATCTCAAAAGAAAAGAAAATTGTCCTCAAATCTGAAGGTGCACATGACTGGAATTCAACAGACGTTCATCAGTTTTTAGATGCTCTTTTGCAAAAATAGTTACATGATTTATTAGCATATTGCATTTCGAAGTTTACCTTTGCTGACAATTATGTATAAGATCATCATCCGTCCCATATTATTTCTGTTTGACCCAGAATCTGTCCATTATTTTACCTTCAAATTAATACGATTTATAAATTTCATACCTGGTGTAGCTTTCATCAACAGGAAAATATTTTGCGTTGAAGATAAAAGACTTGAAAGGAACTTATTTGGCTTAACGTTTAAAAACCCAGTAGGTATAGCGGCTGGGTTTGATAAAAATGCGGTATTATACAATCAATTAGAAAACTACGGATTTGGTTTTTTAGAAGTGGGAACAGCTACACCAAAGCCACAAGTTGGAAATCCTAAGAAGCGTATTTTTAGATTAAAAAAAGATCAAGCTCTAATCAATAGGATGGGGTTTAACAATCTGGGTGTAGATGCTATAGCAAACAACTTAAAAAACAAGAAAACGAAACTGATTATTGGTGGAAACATTGGTAAAAACACGGCAACAAGTAATGATGATGCTTTAGCTGATTATATTTACAATTTTGAAAAACTGCATGATTATGTAGATTATTTTGTTGTAAATGTGAGTTGTCCCAACGTGAAAAACTTAACAAAACTACAAGACACAGATTTTCTTACAGACTTACTAACGCAGTTAAAAGTAATAAACGCTAAAAAGAAAACACCAAGACCTATTCTTCTAAAAATAGCTCCAGATCTTAACGAACCGCAGCTAGATGAAATTATAGAATTGGTAGCTACTACTAAAATTGATGGAATAATTGCCACTAACACGACCACTTCAAGAGCAGGTCTAAAAACCGATGAAGCAGAAGTGAAAGCCATTGCAAATGGTGGTTTAAGTGGTGCTCCACTAAAAGACAGAAGTACTGAGGTTATTCGGTATTTAGCAACTAAATCCAATAAGGCGTTTCCAATTATCGGAGTGGGCGGAATCAACTCTCCTGCTGATGCGCTAGAAAAGATAGCAGCTGGTGCAGACTTAATACAAGTCTTTACAGGCTTTATTTATCAAGGTCCTAAATTGGTTAAAAACATCAATAAAGCTATTTTGAAGAACTCCTAAAAGCTATTTTTAGGTTTTTAATTTCAACACCCATAGTTCAACCTCTTCTTTTGTTCTCCAGTTTTGAGTTCTCTTGGTTTTATTAGATGCTTTTTTTACTTTACTTTTTTCTAAAGTTTCTAGTTCAAATCGATCTTCGTTTTCTAATTCTTCCCGAATGGGATGAACTTTGGTCACACCACTAACTTCTGCCAAATTTGAGAAGAGTAAAACTAATTTCCCATTGGGCAATAGTCGTTGAGCTGCGTCTTTAAAAAAAGAAGGAAACAACCTTTCGGGATAATAAATACCCTCGTCAATCCGACCTAAATTAGTAGATGCTGGCAACCAAGGAGGGTTAAAAACGATGAGCTCTACTTGATAACCAAACCTACCAAACAAAGATCCGTAATCCAATTCCACCCTTGACAATAGCCCAGAAGATTTGGTAGTTTCTAGCATTCCTTTTATAGCGTTGGGGTTGGTATCTGTTCCAAATATTTTATCAAACCCTTTTTCAAGCAATTGATAGGTCAATACACCACTTCCTATACCTACATCATAGGCAAATTCTTTTGCTCCATTGTACGATTCTAACCAAGTATCAAACAAAATAAGATGCTCAAATCTGGTAGGAAAATACGTATTATAATAGGGGTGTATTTTATTTTTCAAAACAGGTATATCGACACCCTTAATGTACCATTGCCATGCGCTATTAAGCCCCTGAACGTGAGGGAAAGACAAGAAAAAATCTTCATTTCCATAATACAGTTTTTGAAGCCAACCTATGGTTGGAGATTTTCTGGTTTTGATTCGATAACTCTGTATTTGCAACAAAACTTTATTGGAGTACTTTTGATAGGCATTTCTAAAAACTCTTTGCCCCTCAAATGAAGTATCAGGATGTCGATCTTTGAGAAATCCATGAAGCAGATTCAGTAGTTTTAAACCCAAACCATAAGTCCCTTCTATGACTATTTGATGGTCATTGAGAATTAAGTCCAAAGCATCTGGAAGATCTACTTCTTGATTAATTACGAACGTATCTTTAGAGGTTTTAATAACCTCTGGTTTAGAAATAATTAATGGTTGCATAGACCAAAGGTAATGGACTTTCTACAAAACACCTAAACTATCTAATTCTTCTGGAGTAATAGAGGGTGGAAATATGCCATTCTCAAGTTTATAGACTATATATTCAGCTGTTTTTAACGCATGTTTTTCAGCTGAAAACCCTGCATTACCTGGCAAAGACGGTATAACAGGCTGATTAATAAATAGATTTTGGTTATTTAAAATTTTATAACCCCAGCCTTGCTCTTCTACAAAAAAAACAACAATGCTAAACACATTTTCTCTTGTATTAACCTCGCCTTTTGGAGCTAAGCATTCTTTTTCTACTTGTTCAAAATGAACAGTCTGTTCTGTATTAGTTTTCGAGACTTGCTCACTATTCGACTCCACAGAATTACAAGATAATAAAAACAAAAAAGGAATTACGTTTTTTATCATTTCACTATAATTTTTCCGCTATATAACTTCTGAGAAAATTCACCTGACAATTCATAAATATAAATACCACTAGAAAGATTAGATACATCTATAAGTAACTTGACACTAGAAATCATCTTTATAGGGACATGGCATAATTGTCCTTTTAGGTCAAAAACCTTAACATTATAATTATTATTTAGCGGATTATTAAAAGTCAATGCAACTAAAGAAGTGGCAGGATTTGGAAAAATATTGATTGTACAATTTGATTTTTCCTTTAACTCCAACACAGGAGAATAAGCATAAAAGTCATTTAAAAACATTCCATTATACCCCATTCCAAGATATGCCACGCCATCTATTACAAAAGTAGATGCGTTGGTTCTTTTCGCTCCTATAAAATCTGATTTTTGTGACCAAGTGTTGTTGTAATAATTATACTGCCAAACATCATTTTTATAATTCAAAGTAGCGTCATAACCACAAGCAATAAATCCAGAAGGAAATATCCCCCATCCGCAAGCCCCTGTTCTATTGGGGCCTGGGAAAGTTGCTTTCTCAACCCAAGTATCTATAGTTGGTTGGTATTCCCAAAAATCATTGGTATAAATACCGTCATCGCCTGTCCCAACATACCCTGCCGCACCCATCTTAAAACCTACAGCTCCTTTTCTGGCAGAACCTCCAAAATCAGCTATTTGACTCCAAGTATTGGTGACACTATTGTACTTGTAAAAATCTTTGGTATATCCATTTTGATCTTGCCCTGTACCTACATAAGCGAAGCTATCAATAGTAAACGAAACTGCTTGTCTCCTAGCAGAGCCTAAAAAGTCGGCTCTTTGTGACCAAGATTCAGAAACAGGATCATACTCCCAAAGATCTGAATAAAATGACGCAAAATTCCCTTGCCCCAATCCTACATAACCTTTACCATTGACAGAAAAACCAACCGCACTTCCCCTATTTAATCCTGAGCCATTTACCCCTCCAATAGACAATTCATCATCCCAGTCATCTTGACCTACATCATACGAATACATTTTCCTGCTAAAATCAACACTGCCCAACCCAGAAACAAACCAACCATCTCCGTCTAAGACAAAACTTGCTACAGAAGATTTTGGAGATCCATTTACTGAATCCTTTTGCACCCAGGTATCTTGCGCTGAAATGTACGAGACCGAAACAAGGTAAATTGCAACTATTCTAATATGAAAATATGTAATCATTTTAAAAATATTTTTTTAGTATAAACAAGTTGATTTTCATGATTTTTGACCGTTAGGATGTATAAACCAGAATTTAAATCACCTCGATTTACTTTCGTTTTTGGATTTGTAATTTGCTGAGTAAGAATGTGCTTTCCATTTAAATCAAACACCTCCAAAGTAGCTGCTCCCAACATATTGGAAATCAAATAAAATGTTTGAGCTACGGGATTTGGATAAACCGTAAATAATGAAGTACTTTCATATTCTTCGGCCGCTAACACCGCGTACGGTGTGTAAACATACATACTCATTTTTTTTCCAGACACACCTTTACCTGTCCCCACAAAAGCGCTATCTCCTATAGTAAAAGCGATTGCATTCTTACGAGAAGACCCAGCAAACGGAGCTCGCACCGACCAAGAATCACTATAGGGATTATACTCCCAGAGATCTTTTTTCAAACCACCATCATTACCCAAGCAAATAAAGCCACGATGACCTAAAGAAAATGTACTCACAGCACCTCGCTCTCCTCCTGCAAAATCTGCTTTTGCTATCCAAGTATTGTTGGATGGGTCGTACATCCACACATCTTTTCGATATATATCTTGATCTACCCCCAACCCCATATAAGGTTTGTTGTCCAATTCAAAACCACATAATTTATAACGTACTCCTCCGGGGAAATCTAATTTTTGAGTCCATGAATCCAAAACAGGGTCATAAGACCACATTTCTGCACTATATGTACCGGGGCCACATTTCCCGCCACAGACAAAGGCTTTATCATCAGCGACAACAACTGTAGCAAAATAAACTCCAACTCCACCCACCCCAGGAAATGAAGCTTTAGGAATCCACACATTAGTTAACGGACTATACTCCCATAAGTCCGAAAGAACCGACCCCAAACTAGCTTCTGAATGATCCATACCGGTCCCTATGTATCCTTTATTTCCAATAGAAAAACCAATAGCATTCCTTCTTTCTACTCCTAGTAAATCTGCTTTTTGCGTCCATGCGTCCAAAACAGGGTCATATTCCCAAAAATCTTTTTTGGTTACATCTGCAGTATCTACACCAGTACCCACATACCCTTTTCCATTGATAGAAAAAGAGATTGCTCGTTCTCTTTTCAAACCAGTAAAATCAGATTTTTTTACCCAATAATTTTGGGTCTGACCAACTACTTGAATTGTAAAACAAGAGAGAATAAAACCAAATGCAAAAACTTTAAAATACAGAGGCAACTTATAATCTGTTATTCTAATTGGATGTAAATTCATAATATACCATTATTGTATTGGTTTTGCATAAATTCAAAAGTTAAATTACACCATTTTAGAAACAAAATGTTTTAGAAACAAAAATCAGCTTTTCATTTCTTCTAGAGCTATAAACACCATCAACCCAGTAGAAAACTTCAAGACATCATCATCTAAAAGCAACTTTGGATGATGTAACCCTCCACTGATGTTTTTTGCTGTATTGGATGTTCCTAATCTGTAAAAACAACCTTCTGCCTCTTGACTAAAATATGCAAAATCTTCTGCTGTCATCCGCAAGTCTAAGTCTATTACATTTTCTTTTCCAAGATAAACTTCAGCACTCGCTTTTGCACGCTCCGTAGTACCAGCATGATTGGTTAAAAATGGATAACCTACTCGAATTTCTAAATCAACTTTACCCCCCATTGACGCAACTAAATTTTCTGTTATCATCCTTATTTTTTGATGTGCATCTGCTCGCCAATTTTCATCAAAGGTTCTAAATGTTCCTTTTATTTTTACTTCATTCGGAATGACATTAGTTGCTCCTTTTCCTTCTATATATCCAAACGAAAGTACAGTGGGAACGTCTGGTGGAGCCATTCTGCTTACCACTTGTTGCAACGCCACTATAAGATGACTAGAAATAAGTATGGGGTCTATTACCGTATTGGGTAATGCTCCGTGTCCTCCTTTGCCGATAACGGTGATATAAATTTCATCGGCAGATGCCATATACATACCACTTCTAAAACCCACCTGCCCTACTTGTAAATCTGGATATACATGCTGACCAAATATTTTATTTACCGTAGGATTCTGAAGAACTTTTTCTTCAATCATTAATTTTGCTCCTCCAGGTAATAACTCTTCTCCGGGTTGAAATATTAGTTTGAATGTTCCTTCAAATTTATCTTTTAATTGGTTCAATATAATAGCACAACCGAGCAATGAACTCGTATGAATATCGTGTCCGCAGGCGTGCATCACCCCTCTATTTTGCGAGGCAAAAGGCAAATTGGTATCTTCCAAAATAGGCAAGGCATCCATGTCTCCTCGCAATGCGATGGTTTTTTTAGCGGGATTCTTCCCTCTTATTAATACAACGATTCCGGTTTTTACAATTCCAGATGTGTATTCAATTTGATGCTGATCCAAAACCTTCTGAATGTATTTGGAGGTTTCAAATTCTTGAAACGACAATTCTGGATGCTGATGCAAGTACCTTCTGTGTTTGATGATTTCTTCTGAAATATCTACCGACAAACGTTTTATTTCTTCTATCTGTATCATTCTGATTTATCCGTAAAGTATCCCCAACCACTAACGACCATAGTAATAGCAACATAAAGCATGAGCAATCCAAATATTAACTTTATTAATTTAACAGGAACTTTCAATGCAAATTTACTTCCTAGATATGCTCCAATGACAAACAATACGGACATAATTAATATATAAGGTATCATACTTTTAGTGACATTGCCATTATTGTAATACACAAAAAATGCTGCTATACCAATTGGTGGTAACATAAATGCGGTACTCATTCCCTGTGCGCTAAGTTGACTATATCCCAAAAAATACATCAAAGCCGGAACAACAATAATCCCACCGCCTATGCCTATAAACCCACTAGCTAATCCGGCAAATAAACCAATTGCCATTATTATCAGAATTGTAGAAATATCCATTTTCATTAATTTAAAAATCTAAGGCTATTGAAAAATGATTTAGTGGTTTTAGCAATACTCCATCATCCACTCCCCATGCTAAATCCCATTTAACATAATATCCAAACAATTTAGATCTCAAGCCGCCACCAAACCCATAAATAATAGGTTCTTTTTGGTTTTCGATAATCACCTCATAGTTTTTGCCAGATACTATTGTGGTGTTAAATGAGTTTTCTAAATCATACGGATTCAGCCCCGTCCAAGCTGTACCTATGTCCAAAAAAGAGATAATCATAAAGTTATTTAAGAACTCTGAACGAATTGGATTTTTAGCAAAATAATTAAATACCGGCACCTTCAGCTCATTATTTACGACAAAGAATGAATTTCCATTACGAGCATTCTGATGAAACCCTCTCATGGGCGTAGCAACTGTTTGGAATTGATAATTTTCATCAGGAGAAATCTGTACCGATTGGTCAAACTTAGCTCCTATCCAATTGTCAACACCTCCCATAAAATAAACCAATCGCTGACTACCTATCGAGGTAGATGCCGCTACCCTACTAGCAAAAGAAATGGAGCGATGAATTTTTTGATAATGACGATAATCAAATCCAAATGTAAAGAAGTCGGTCTTTCCTTGCGTGAATTCATTCATAAATTCTCCCCACATTTTGAACCGAGAACCATCCAAAACGTTGGTCATAACCTTGCGCGATACATCGTAAATATACTCCAACTTGACGGTGCCAAATGTATTGTTTAAATTCTCAGCCCCTAAAGAAAAATCATCTACACTAAGTACCGTTCGCTTATCATATCTCAACCCCGTTGTGAATCGAATACTAGCCACTTCACTAAATGGGTACTTGATATTATATTTCAATTCGTAGGTTTCTACTTTACGAATTTGGTCTCCAATTTTTTCATCGTAAGCCCTTCGAGTTCCTAGGTATTTTTTATCCATTCTATTTTTAAGATTTTCAAAACTCAGCATATATTCTGTGTTTCTAAAATTAAGCGGATATCTAAATCCTCCTATAATCCTATAATCTTCAAAAACATCGATCAATCCAAGCTTTACAATCCCATTAAAGCCGGGGTTAGAATAGCCACTTGGAGAGAGTCGTTGATAGGTCTGATTCAAGAAACTATTGTCAAATTGTGATACTACAAAATCATTAGCATAATTAATTTTATACAATTGGGCTCTTGGAAGCTCAAACGCAACAGCAGGAGTTTGTGTGGTGTCTAAAGAAACAATAGTTCCGTCTTCAAGCAATTCTTTGTCTGGGCCAAATTCCTTTTTAACCTCATCATCTAAAAACTGATAATCATTGATATTAACAGCATTGGAGTCTAACGTCTCAACAATCAATTCGCCATCTATTTCAATAGCTGTAGAGACATTATTTAACCGCAATTTGTCTTGCATAAATTTAGTTGGACGTACCAGTTCTTCGTATGCCATATCCTTAGATATGTCACCTACATAAAAGTGGTATTTCGCTTCTTTTTTCATCAGCATACTGTAGGAATTTGACTGAGTATTAACCTTTAAATCTTTAACATTTGCGGGGTAATTTGACATTCTATCGGCAACCGAAAAATAACGATAATGAATAGCTGTATCAATAAAGTTAATAGTACTATCATAATAAGCAATAAACCTATTAGTAATACCATTTTCATTAGATAAAAAGGTGTAATGTTCTGCATCGTATTGCTGCCCATGCGTTTCTGAAAAATAAGGTGTTTTAGTAATTCGTTGCAATGGTCGAGTAGGTTTTTCAATCTCTAAAATATAAATATCCAGTTCAGGTCTATACGCTTTAATGTCTATATTTTTTCGAATGGTATCGTCCAATCGATTGCTAGAAAAAATCACTTTGGTATCATTATCAATAAAACTCGGATACAAATCATCAAAAATATCATCGGTCAATTGGACTTTATTTCCTCCAATTATATTGTACAAAAATATATCCGTTTGCCCGTTGAGTACGGCAGACATAATGAGTTTTTTTCCATCCGAATTATAGTTCATGCTCATTACCTTGGTTAATTTTGCAATAGGTCTTGGTGTTTTTTTCTTAGATTGCACATCGTATATATTGAGCACGATTCCTCCCTTTTTTTCTTCCAAAAATGACAACACCTTACTTGTTGGATGCCAAGCGGTAATAGGATAGGTATAATCAGGTAAGCGATCTAATTTGTGATTTCCTTTTGCTATTCTACGCAGTTTATCTTCATTCACATCATACAACCATACTTTATATTGTCCCAGCTGATTGGTAACAAAGGATGCGTACTTTCCATCTGGGCTTACGCTAAAATTATAATATTGGTATTTCTTTTTGGTTTTAAAAACCAATTCTTTTTCGTTTGGATCTAACTTTCCTTTTAAATCCTCATCATATCGAGCATTGTAATAAGCCTTAAAATCTTTGCTCAAACTCGGAAGACTTGCGCCCAACACATAAATAAATCCACTTTCTACATTCTTGCTCAAACGCGTCATAAAAAGTATGTTTGGAATCATTTTTTCGCCATATACATCTGCTATATAATTCCAAATACCATGTCCAACTAAGCGAGCATCTGCACCGGTAAGATGATGAATAGACTTAAATGTTTTTCCTCGAAGCAAAGATTTCAGATCATCATCTAACTCGGTAGTCCACCCTCCTTCCATATAAGCGAGATAGCCGTCTATATACCATTTTGGAAGTGTAATCAATGATGAATTTTTGAGTGCTTCACGCCAATTGTCTCCATACATCATTTTAAACGCCATAACTTTGGCTATTCCAGAACGTATTTGTCGGTCCATCTTATCATGATCACCCTCATAATAGATGAAAATCTTATCGCCTTCAACGGTAGTAACCCCTCCAATATTTGTGCTTCCATCATTTCGAAGTCCAATGTTAGATTCTTTAAACTCACTCTGTGAATTGAACACAATAAACTCCAACTCTTCCATTAGGTTGTAATCCATCATTTCTTCTAGCTCCTGTTGAAACTTATGTGCAGAC
The DNA here is from genome assembly GCA_947311505.1 of uncultured Cryomorphaceae bacterium. GTDB lineage: Bacteria > Bacteroidota > Bacteroidia > Flavobacteriales_D > Parvicellaceae > Parvicella. The sequence goes on along the minus strand of CAMZLL010000114.1, from coordinate 8,786 downwards.
TTAGCTACATATTCTGCGTGCGTTTTACCGCCTGCATAGAAATAGACCTTAAAACCCTCATAATGATGATATTGCCAAAAAAAAGAATGGTATTGCACACGATTTTGCCCAAACCCAATAGATGAACCAGTATAAAATTGAGCCTTAGTTAGTAGGGATATACAACTTAGGAAAAGTACTAATGCTATGTTTTTAATGCGATGCAATTTTATTTTATAGAACGTAAAGGTATTCATTTTAGTATTGAGTGCCAAATTATAAACAAACTCTTAATTATTAATCTAACTTTTCTGTTTCATTTACTTTTTTAAATTGATTAAATACCTACTTTTACAATAAATACAAATTTAAATGGAACATCAACTAGATCTTTTTGGCGAGAGTAAAACAACGAATAAATCAAAGGTTACTAAGAAAAAACCAAATGTAGCATCTCTTGTTCTTTCAAAAGTAAATACATCTAAGTACGACAAGTTAAATAAGAAAATTGCTAAATTGCATAGGGAAAAAAATCGTTTAAAATCGACCATTGAGAATATCCAAAAGGTGAATGAAATTTTTCTATCAAAAATAGCTCCCCTAGAAAAACAACACCTAAAGCTAAAAGAAGATTACCTTTTGAAACTTGACGCTTTTTTAGATAAGAAAAATATTCCTAACAGATACTTGGATTTTGCAATAATGGAAATTTGCACAACATTAGATTATTTAGCATTTCATGAAGTAAACTCTAATGTTACTTTGGAAATGATGGACAAATATCAAAAACCTGACTTTTCGGACATGTCAGAGGAAGATAAAGAACTGAGTAGAGAAACTTTTGAAGACATGAAGGCACAATTTGCAGAGCAATCTGGATCAGAATTTCCATTTAGTTTTGACGATTTTCTCTCTACACCATTGGAAGAATTGATGAAAGAGTTTCAACAAAATATAAGAGATGAATTCATAAAAGAAGAAGAAAACCAAAAAGCAGAAATCAAAAAAGAAAGACAAAACTTTGATGATGATGTTTTTAAAAAAATGTATAAGAAACTTGCCAAAGTATTACATCCTGATCTTAACAATACGCTCATACCAAATGAATCTAAAGAACAACTCATAAAAGAGCTGTCGGAAGCTTGGGAAAACAGGAATTATATAAAAATATTAGAAATACACAGTTATGTATTTCCCGATGAAAAGGATTTTAAATTTAGCGCAAAGCAGGTAAAAAACTTAGAACAACAAATAAATACAGAGCTAAGAGACATCAAAGACGCTTTTCATCAGATCAAGTACTCAGAAGGAAAAGAACTAGATATCTACACCTATTTTTATTCGAAAAATAAGAAAAAACAAAACGTTAATTTCTCTCGGGGAATGCGAGAGGTTCAAGAAAAAATAGACCTACAAAAAGAAATCAACTCTAGTGTTTTTAAAAGCGTTAAGAAAACTAAAGACTTTTTAAATTCTAAATTGGAAGCTGCTATACTTTCCGACATGACAGAAAAACTAATGGAACTAGGCTTAGATGATAACTTTTTTGATATTTAACAACATTAAACACATCGTGCTTTGCTAGAATATCAACCTGTTTACAATGCCGAGTTTTTTAAAAAAACATCACACTAAAGACCTCTCTAGTCTATACCAAACTGGCAATACTTTGTTTTAATACCTTGATCCAACCATTTTTGCTCATAAAATGTACGTATATTCATTTTGAATGCGACATCATCGGTTGTACTTTGGAGAAGCTCTCCATACACATCCCAAGATTCTAGGTGTTTTTGATAATTATGTTCTTCTATTTGCTCCATTGTATATTCAAAAAGCAAATCGCTATCGGTTTTTATATTGATTATCCCTCCTTTGCGCAGCAATTGTCTATAACGAGCAATAAATAAAGGAGATGTCAATCTTTTTCGAGGTCTCTTAGGCTGTGGGTCACTAAATGTCAACCAAATTTCAGCGACTTCATCTTTACCAAAAATTTTCTCTATAAAATCTACTTTTGAGCGTACAAAAGCCGCATTTTCAATACCTTCCTCTATGCAAGTTTTAGCTCCTCTCCAAATCCGAGAACCTTTTATATCTACACCTATAAAATTATATTCTTTATATCTTCTAGCTAAACCAACAGTATATTCTCCTTTTCCACAACCAAGCTCTAGAATAATTGGGTTTTCATTTCCAAAAAATTCTTTGCTCCACTTTCCTTTTAACGCATAGCCGTCTTTTATTTCATCCATAGTAGGTTGCACTACATTTTTGAATGTTTCTACTTCTGCAAATCGCTTTAATTTATCTTTCCCCATATTTTTCAAAAGTAACTTTTTTATTGATTTGAAAATACAAAAACAAAAAAAAGGGGGATTGCATTCCATACAATCCCCCTTTAACAAGCTATGCTAAAGCTTATTTTTTTTCTAACTTTTTAAAATTACTACTATCAAAGAATGTTGGCTTGATAATAATCATTGCATATCCCCAAGTATTTGTTTCGCCAATGTATGGAGTTCCTAAACCTGGACTAACTGTTCCTTTTAAATGAGCCAATGTTTCTGATGCGATCATCATAGAGAACCCTCCTTTAAACATTACCCCTTTAGACAAAGGAGTTCCAAAAGAAAGATCAAGCTCAGTACCCAAACCTTTACTCATTTCCTTGTACTCAGGTGTAGCATTACCTCCAGCAATATCTTCTGCATACTGATACGTATCCCATACTGTACCTACAGCAGAGAACATGTGCACATCTGCACCTATATAAGATTTATTTTTCTTGTATTTAACTTTGAAGTAGATATCTTGAAGACCTACACTTCCTCCCCAATTTCCTACATAGAAATAATCCATAAATCCATTGAACTTGTGATTTGTTCCGTAGAATGGAGAAAACGCATGCTGCACATCCGTGTATGCTTTTGTGGTATCCGTTTGATTATTCCCTGATTGCATTTCATACCCTAAAGTAGCCGTAATGTTATCAGTAGCTTTATAAACCACATCTAACCCTACCAAATAAGCACTTAAATCTTTTGCAGGCTTAGTGTTTAATTTACCCATTTGGTAGTACCCATTAAATGCAATTGATAATTTATCTTTTTTGTATTTCGTATGTGTACCAATAGTCTGTGTATAATTATCATGATAAGCTGGATTACCTGCTGTATTCAGATAATTTACTTGTTGACCGTTATTAAGAATCAGAAAACTTGATTTTAATTGGTCGCTAAAATCTTTGTGCAGCCACATATACTGAAAAGATTTATAACTCTTAGGCACTGTATAACTAGTGGTTGCCATTTGTTGCTGATCTTGGTTGTAAGCAAATCCTAAGTCTATTTTAAGTCCTTCTTTTTTATACTTAAACATTGCTGCATCATGGCTTCTAGCCTGTTGTGCCCAACCTACAGAGCCAAAAATTCTATGATCATCATACACAATTTCTTGACGACCAAATTTGAAAGACCATTGTTTGTTTAAAAATGCTTCACCCCATGCTTCGTGAATGGAAGAAAATGGATCAGAAGAGTTCAATTGAGAATTTGCCCCCCAAGTTCTAATATCTTGAAAGACCAATTTCACTTGATAGCCTTCTGTCTTATAACCAAAATTCAATCGAGTTCTTTGGCTAGTGAAAATTGCAGAATGCTGATTAGAATCTGCCACAGACTTATACCCATGTCTAAACTCTGTACGAGGCCTTAACTCTCCTGACAAGGTAAACTGAGCTAAAACTGGAGTTGCAGAAAGCATCACACTTGACGCAATTACAATTTGTTTTAATCTATTCTTTTTCATAATTTATTCTTTTTTCAATTAAAAAACTTTCTCCAAAGGTCTCTTCATTTGATTATAATAAAATGACAACTATCATTATTTTGAATGATTTTACTATCTAAAAGCAATATCTTTATCATACTAAGAGTTTAATATTGGTTGATCGGAAATACATCTGCACAGTAATCAAACGAAAGCGTAATAATACATAGCACGACTTGTACGAGGATAGAAAAACATGCAAATAGAGATTTAGATGAGTATTTACTGGCTAGCATCAGTGTTAATTATAAATTTGCAGATATATGGAAAAAATAATTTTATTAATTGCTCTGGTTTTGAGCACAACTGGTTTTGCTCAAAACAAAATAGAAGACCGAACAACTTTATTAAGTATTTCTGGAACTATTAGCCCTGGGTATTTATTAAACCAAAAAGAAACAACCATTAACTTACACGGGTTTGCAGAGTACTATTTACGGTCTAACATCTCTTTAAAAGGCGATGTGTCTATGCTAATGAGTGGTAAAAACGAAGACGTATCTCTGTTTCAAAATACGGGTCTCTTTTTTGGTCTTGGGTATCACTTAACTAAATCGGGCAAATTTGACCCATGGATTGCTTTGCAAGGTGGAGTAGGAATTGTAGAAATGAAAGCAGGATTACTTACTTCGGAAATGGAAGTAGTACCTTTAATTTCTCCTTCTGTTGGTGTTACCTTTCAAATGAGTAGATGGTTCTTCTTATTTGCACAAGGTAGGTATGTTGGAGGAAAAGCACAAGTTACAGATCCGTTTAATTCTTCTTTGAATGAAATAAGATTTTCAATAGGTCTTGGCTTAAGCTATATTGATAAAAACAGATGTAATACCTGTCCACATTGGTAAATAACGGGCGTTCAGTATAAGAAAAAACGTTGTTTATTTTCTAACAATTCTTATATCGAACTCACGGTAAATATTCTTAAAAAGTTATGACTTTTAACATCAATTAAATATCAGAATGCATGTACTTTTGTAAGTGTATATGAAACCTGAAAACAAATTATCTGAAGTAGCAAAGATATTCTTCAAATTGGGATGTTTTGCATTTGGAGGTCCAGCTGTGCACATCGCGATGATGGAAGAAGAAGTGGTAACCAAACGTAAATGGATGACTAGGGAGCATTACCTTGATTTAATTGGTGCTACCAATCTAATTCCAGGACCAAACTCTACCGAAATGACGATGCATTGCGGTCATGAAAGAGCTGGATTTAAAGGTTTATTTGTAGCTGGTGCTTCTTTTATTTTTCCCGCCATTATAATTACAGGAATTCTTGCTTGGCTTTATGTTACCTACGGAAAAGTCCCCGAAGTAAAACCTTTTATCTATGGAATTACACCAGCAGTATTAGCTATAATAGCTTCTGCAATATACAAATTAGGAAAAAAAGCTTTAAAAAACTGGGAACTAGGAGTTCTAGGGTTTTTAGTACTTGGATTGAGTTTATTTGGAATTCATGAAATTATCGCCTTGTTAGGCGCAGGGCTCGTAGGTGCAATCTATTTCAACACTAAAGAACAATATAAAAACCCTTCAGATTCAAAGTCCGCTTTGACTTTATTAACTATACCCCTCGTTTCAGGAACTGTTTCCAAACTGACAACCTTAGGAGTTTTTTGGACGTTTTTGAAAGTTGGCTCTGTTTTATACGGAAGTGGTTATGTGCTCTTTGCTTATTTAGATGTAGAACTGGTCGATGCTGGTTATCTAACTAGACACCAACTATTAGATGCTATTGGAGTAGGACAATTCACTCCAGGACCAGTTTTATCTACCGCCACATTTATTGGGTATCAGCTTCAAGGTCTAGGCGGAGCTCTAGCAGCCACAGCCGGAATCTTTCTACCCTCATTTATTTTTGTTTTAATTATGAATCCTTTTGTACCAAAAATGCGAAAATCAAAATTTCTGGGCTTCTTTTTAGACTCTGTAAATATTGCCGCAGTAGCTGTAATGCTTGGCGTTCTTTTTACAATGAGTATGGAAACCATAACGAATTGGCGCGCCATAGTAATAGCTTTAATTAGTTTTGGAATTATTTTTGGTTTCAAAAGAGTAAGTGTAATGTGGACGGTCTTTGGAGGTGCACTACTTGGATATGTTATGAATTTTATTAATTTTTAAAAATGAGAAAAACAGCATTATTACTATTTCTAATTGGATTTGCATTACTCTCCAGCCTCAATATTAGAGCACAAGAGACACACAAGAATAAACTGAAACAACGATTCTCCGTATCAAGAAACGTTGATTTATCAAAACGAAACACAGCAAAACACAGCAAACTAATAGCCATAGGCTTGAATCTTTCTTTAGGAGTATTTGGAGTACATCGGCTCTATTTAGGAACATCCTCTAAAGTACCTATCATATATACCTTTACATTAGGTGGAGGTGGGTTTTTAGTTCTTTCCGATTTAGGGTTCATTATTTTTTCTAAAGACCTGGAACAATTCGCTAACAACAAACAGATTATCATGTGGAATACCGAACAAACAAGCAGTAAATAAATCGTTACACTCTAACAATACAGAAAAAACCAACAATATATCAATTCCTTTATCGTTCTATATAGGCGAAACTTTAAACGATTATTTTAGGTATCAAATTTGAATAGTAGTAACAAAACCTTTTAAAATGAAAAATCTAACTTTAATACTATTTGTACTTTTGGGAATACAAGCATATACGCAAATGAAATCTGGTTTTGACAAGAAAGAAGCCATGGATATGATCCAACTTTGCAATAGCTACTCGTACATTGATCTATTCAACTCTGACGAAGATATGATTCCACATGGATATCACAGAACCTACACCTCTGGAGTTTTTGGAATGGACAATAAATTTCAAATATATAAAACAAATCATAAATATGCTGTTATCAACTTTCGTGGCAGTACTGACAAAAAGATTAGCTGGATGGAAAACTTCTATTCATCTATGATTCCTTCGAAAGGTGTAATAAGAATTCAAAATGAAAAGTTTAATTATAAATTTGCAAATGACACAGCGGCACACGTACACGGAGGATATGCACTAGGAATAGGATACCTCCACAACGATATCCTTTTTCATATCAACAACATCAACGCTCAAGGTGTGTACGACATTATTTTGACGGGACACAGCCAAGGAGGTGCATTAACACAGTTAATTCTCAGTTATTTAGAAAACCTTCCTAAAGGAGTTATTTCAAGTAAAAATAGGTTTAAAGTGTACTCTTTTGCCGCTCCAATGGTAGGCAACGCAGCCTTTGTTAAAGAATATGACAAGCGTTTTTGTGAAACCAACAAAAGCTTTCTTATTATCAACCCTGCCGACATGGTGCCAAAACTACCCTTAAAATATAACGATGGAGGCTTACTCTCTGCCGAACAAATAACAGCTATACTAAACAAAGAACAGGGATTTGACATTAAAGAAGTGCTTTATAATGGGTTTATGAATTTATTTGAAAATAAAATAACAAGCCTATCTAATTGGTTAAATTCTCACGTAGGCGGACAGATTCAAGACGACTTAGGCGACATAGAAATGCCTCCTTTTACGACTGACATTAACTACAGTAGAGTTGGAAATCTAATTACTCTTAAACCCGTACAATATCCAATCCACCTAAAAGACAGCTCTATACTAGACAATAAAGAACTGATGCGAACTTTACCAAAAGACAAAGACGGTTATTTTGAGGATAAAAGTTTGTACGAAACTGGAAAAACATTTTACCAACATAAACCTTACAACTACTATATTGGTATGCTTGAAAAATTCGACCCGAAAAAGTATAAGAAAACTAATCCTAAGTACTTAGTTGAGAATTTATAATCTTTTAAACGTTTAAATTGTGATTTATTCAAATATACGAGTTGTATTTACACAATTGACAAGTAGTATTGCCCCAAAAATCAACCCCCGTTTGTATTTCGACTAAAAAGTAAAAATAAACTATTTATATACTGTAATGGTATAAACGACTAATTGTGCAACGGTCTTCACATGTTGATAGAGTCAACGAATACGCATTACTGTTTCCGATAAAACGAACCCACTCTTTTATTACCATTTCACTTCGATTCTTAATCGAAATAAATAATTTTTGTTTTTTTTACTTTAATTCAGACAAAAAGCATTTCTCTTAATGACATTAGTCATTTTTATCTTGTTAGATGAATCTACTTTTGACAAAAACATGACAAAAAGGTCATGAAGTATAAACTAAACAATAGAATTATGTTATCAAAAAGTCAAGCAAAATTATTTTTCCTTGCTGGTACATTTATCTTTTCTGCATTGTTTCTAGGATTGTCCTACGATACCACTGTAAATAGGGTAGGTGAACAAACGCATGAAGAAAACATTACCGAAGAGGTGATTGCAGGTAGAATTATCTGGGATGAAAACAACTGTATGGGATGTCATACATTGTTGGGAGAGGGAGCGTATTATGCTCCAGAATTAACAAAGGTTATCGAAAGAAGAGGTGCTGGGTATGTAAAAGGTGTACTTATGTCTCCTACTCCTTGGGGAGAACATACAAGTGGTAGAAAAATGGTTGCTTACGGATTTTCAGCCGAAGAGGCAGACAACGTAGTTGCATTTTTTACTTGGATCGGAGAGATGGATCTAAATGGATTCCCAGCAAAACCATCTTACAAAGTTGAAAAAATTAATGTAGAACAATAAAAAACAGAAATCATGAAATTTAAAACACAAAAAATAGCATACTGGTTCTTCTTGTCCGCATTATTACTTTTTAGCTTACAAATAGTATTCGGTTTTATAATGGGCTTTGCACATATGGGTTATGATGGACTACATGAACTATCACCATTTAATGCTGCTCGTGCAACACACGTCAATTTATTAGTTGTTTGGCTTTTGTTAGGATTTATGGGAGCTGCGTATTATATTATACCAGAAGAATCTCAGACGGAGTTGTATTCACCTAAGCTAGCTATCATACAACTACT
>CAMZLL010000113.1 GCA_947311505.1 uncultured Cryomorphaceae bacterium | reverse complement strand
TTTTTTGAAGAAAACAATTGAAAAAAGCAACAATTTGTTAGGTGCATTTATCTATTTGGACTTAGGAATTAATAATTTGGAAGTAGTAATATGTTATGCTTGATAAAATATACTACCGATATAATTTTTAAATGCACCTAACAAATTGTTGCTTTTTTCAATTGTTTTCTTCAAAAAAAAACCATAACTACGGCTATATTTCGGCATAGCGCTATACAAATAACTACGTTTATTTTTTTCATCAACCAGCATCAAAACAATTCTCTAATACCATTGGTGGATATAAAATAGTATAAGTTGGGTAAGGTGCGTTGCGTTAGGGATAGGAACGGCATCCTCTTGTATTTAATTTCAAAAACAAGAGATATAGTGGATAGCCCGACCCGTAGGGTAACGCCCAAATAATAAGAATGAATAGTACTATAAAAAACTTTGGATTAACTTTTGTATCCAAGAAAGAAAAGTATTGGCTTTTATAATTTAATGAAATTTAACAGAGCGTTTTGTTAAATATTCAATTATTGCCATTATATTTATAATCTATAAACAAGAATTCATGAGAATATCAACATACAGGAAGGCATTGATTGTGTTTGCCCTCATCGCTTCGAGTACATCGGTAGGTCTTGCACAAGAAATATCTATTGAAGAACAACTACAAACGACCATAAAAGTACCCAAACTCTTAGATAGATTGGATCTGATGTATGTAGAGAAAGTAGATAGGAACGAACTAGAAATCAACCTTATAAAAGGAATGTACAATCGTATTTCTCCTTTTTCGGTTTATCAACCTACTGAAAAATTAGAAAAAGCTTATCCCAACCATAAAGACCTCTATGGTTCGTTGGGTATAAAATTCAAATTCAAATCGGATTCTATCATCATAAAAGAAGTGTTGGCGGGAAGTGGCGCAGAAAAAGCAGGATTGAAAGAGGGCGATATGATAGCGAAAATTGACGGAACGGATTTTGAAAACGAGTATTACTACATAGAAGTAGCCCAGCGGTTGATTGGCGACTTAGATTCTGAGTGTAAGATTGCTTATGTAAGGGACGGCAAAGAAGAAACGGTACAAGTGAAAAGATCTGCTATAAAGGGGCAGTCGCTTCTCATAATGGGCGACAAGGATAAAAAAGGGGCATACAACAGCTACGAAAAAGCACTTCCTTATTTTGATGCTATCTATCCCGATTCGTTAACCAATGGAGAGATTACTGAGTTTGGAATTCGCTATATGCTGACGCAGTTGGATCCACATTCAAGCTATATTTCTTTGGAAGATTTGCATGACATGGAATCTCCACTGAAAGGTTCATTTTCTGGTGTAGGGGTTCGTTTTCAGATAGACAAAGATACTATAGTAGTGGTGCAAGCTATACCCGGTGGACCTTCTGAAAAAGTAGGTATAATGGCTGGTGACAAATTTGTATATATAGCTGAAGAAAAAGTGGCAGGTATCGGCATGAAAAATAGTGGTGTGCGAAAAAGGCTGCTTGGCGAAAAGGGTACGAAAGTAAAAGTTAAAATGTATAGAAAAGGTTCTGATGAACTCTTGACTTTTACGATAGAGCGTGATAAAATTCCAATTCACAGTTTGGACACCTACTATATGGCTGCTCCTGAGGTAGGTTATCTAAAGTTGAATAATTTTTCGGCTACGAGTGTGCAAGAGGCTAGAAAGGCAATATTGAGTATGAAAAGAGACGGGATGAAGGATCTGATCATAGATTTGCAAGGCAATGGCGGAGGTTACCTAATGACTGCGGTAAACCTTAGTGATGAACTATTGTCAGGAAAGAAAACGGTAGTATATACAGAGGGTAGAGCTTACCCAAGGAAAGATTATGACACCCGAAGAACTGGACTAATGGAAGAGGGTAGAATCATTATTTTGGTTAACGAAAGTAGTGCATCTGCGAGCGAAATAGTATCTGGTGCGGTTCAAGATTGGGACAGGGGACTGATAATTGGTAGAAGAACATTCTCAAAGGGGCTTGTACAAAAACCGGTAAAGCTTACCGATGGAACTACTGTAAGAATAACAACTTCTAAATATTATACTCCAAGTGGTAGGTGTATTCAGAAATCTTATGAAAATGGTTCGGTAGCGTATCGAAAAGAAAAATACGATCGCTATTCGAGCGGTGAATCGTTTCATAAAGACAGCATCAAGCTTAACTTAGACGACAAGTATGAGACGAAAATAAAACACAGACCTGTATATGGTGGTGAAGGGATTATACCTGATGTATTTGTGCCGTTAGATACTACGGGGAGCAGCAAGTATTTTTCTAAATTGATGCGAAATGGCATTTTCAACAGATTTTCGTTGAATTATGTTAATGACAACAGAAAAAAATTACAAAGTAAGTATCCTACTTTTGAAAGTTTCAATAAGAACTTTAAGACCGAAAAGGTTATGAAAGAATTATTTGCTGCTGGCGAAAAAGAAGACATTGAGTTTGACAAGGATGGCTACAACAAAGCAAAGGAGACCTTTCATATTCGGCTGAAAGCCCAGATTGCACAAAACTTATACAGCTATGAGCGTTTTTATGAAATAATAAACGAATTGAATGAAACATTGCAAGTAGCGTTAAAGGTACTAGAAAGTGGTGAAGAGTTTAAAGTTTTGGATTAATGAATCAGCTTACTAGAACATATAAAGAAAATTTAAGGTGTAGGTCTGGCTCCCAAGGTCAAGAAAAAGATGATGAGATTAAAGGGAAAGGGAATAGTGTGAATTATAAGTACCGTATGCATGACCCGAGATTGGGCAGGTTCTTTGCTGCGGATCCGTTGAGTGCTAGCTATCCGCATAATAGTCCTTATGCTTTTAGTGAGAATAGTACAATTGCATTTGTTGAGTTAGAGGGACTTGAAAAAGTTTACTATAAAAACAGCCTTACAGGAAAGTCGGGAAGTTTTTCAATTTCGGGAGTGAACTCAGATGATATTGAAGAAAAATTTAATTCTTTAGGTTTCAATTATGATTCAGATTGGTTCGAATACGGAGATTAAAATGAGGTATGGAGTTTATATAAATCTAACAATGGCTATGGATATAGTACTGGCACCAAAATAAACAAATATTTATCGCAAGTTTCATATGATAAATCGGGGCATAAGGCATATTTTAGTGAGTGGGACAGAAATTTTTGGGAGTGGATGGAAGCAAAAGAAGAAGAAATTGACGGTAATGGTTCTGCTATGCTTAAATTTGGAGTGCAAGTGGCGTCAATTACAGCCTCATTAGTAACTCTTGGAGGAGCAAGTGGCGTTGTTTCTGCTGGTGAAGGGGGATGGACTCTTGTTTCTTCTGGCTTAACTTTAGATGATATGTTAAAAATAGAAGGTGATAACTCAACTATGTTGGAATCAATTGCAGCCGAAGCATTTGGAGAGTCGGGGGTTGAAGGTGTTCAGATTCTAAAATTAACAGTTGGTATTGCAAATTTAGCTAAAGGACAATATGAAATCAATGCTTCGATGAGCAATGGCAAGACATATCAAGGTATATATGATGGCTTAAATGAAATTATGACAGGCTATTCCCTAGTAGAAGATCAGGGCAAAAAATTTATGGACGCAGATTATTCTGGTAAGTAATGATAAGTAGTAAAAATAAAGTTTTTCACACTAGATATGGAATGCAATTATTTGTTATAATACCCATCTACCTTATTTTATTTTCAATTCTATATTTAATCTTGTTGTCATCATTTATTGCATTTATGATTGTCTCATTTGTAATAATGCTTGTACTTTTTTACAAGAAAAAAGTTTATCGAATAAAAAATGATAAGATATATTTTTTTTCTATTTTTCAAGGCTTTAACTCGTTGTCAATAAAGGAAGTTTCAGCAATTGATATGAACCTTAATTCATACAAAATATTAAATACGATAATTATATCATTTGCTAACAATAAAAAAGCAGCCTTTTATGGAGGGGATTTAAGAAATACTAAAAAAATCCTGAAGTATTTAACAGACTCCAATCTGTCAATGAAAATAAGCCCTAACGTATTTTATAAGCTCAAAGAAGGTTCTACATAGCACTCCTTAAAAGCTTTGTTTTTCTTTATTCTTCTCTAATGTATTCGGGGGTTACACTTCAAGAATTCCGCAGCAAAAGGGGTTCAATATTACGCCCTACGGTTGTGAGAACGCTTCGCTAAGTTGGTCTTTTCAGCAAAAAATAGGCTTTTACAGATGATTTCAAGGTCAGATATAACACTCTTTAAAAGCTCAATTTCTCTCAACCCTTTTTGTTATAGCATCTTTTATAAGTTGGCTATTTACCCATAGATTTATACATATTTGATTCTCACATTTCTAAAGAAGCCAATGTAATTACTGATAAATGGAATGGCTACAAGCCATTAAAAATAGAATATAATATTACACAATTCAAGAGTAACACATCTGATTTTTTTGAAATTAATACGACAAACACTTTAGTTATCAAGATATTAAAATAAGTATTTAACTTTACAACTCTAAGAATTAATTAAAGATAGTAATTTAAATTGAAACAAAATGAGAGAAAAATACGTTAACTTTGTCAGTATAGTTTACTCATAAATCAATAATGAATGAATGTAGAAGAAAAAAAATTAAACCTCATAGAGCGATTTATGAAGTTTAGAGAAGAATCAGCCATTCAAGAAATGGAATTAGCCATTACTCGAATCGAGATAAATAATAGAGCAGATGCCTCTATTGATGATATTAAAAAAGGTAAAGTTCGTTCTTACGATGAATTTAGCACAGATGTAAAAGAATGGATCAAAAGCAGAAAAAGTACAAAGTAATAATCACTGAATCAGCAGAAAGAGCCTACTTTGAAGTTCTTGATTATGTGTTAGAATATTACACAGAAGAAAGAGCGTTAGAAATAGCAGAAGATTTATTACAAGAACCTTTATCTTTAAAGACGTTGCCTAATCGAGGGAAATTAGAACGTAATTTGTTAGATAGAGAGCATCAGTTTAGATTTATATTATATAAACGAACCAACTCAGCAACGGTAAAAATTATCTACTTTATCAATGAAGTAGAATTAGAGGTAAATATTATAGATTATTTTCCTACAGAAATGAATCCATCAAGAATTAAAAAAGGAGTTAAATAATATCAAGTTCTACGCCCTACGAGCTCAAGTCACTTGCAGTTTTTTTATTGCAGAAATACACTAAAAAACATCCTACATCTATCTTAAAAACCATTTTACAAAAGCTTAACTAAAAGTATCAACGAGGACGCTTACCCCTCGAAAAGTCCACTTATTCGCAAATCTCCCAAGACGCACCATCTTTTGGGTCAGAAACTTACCGTCTTCTGACCACACAAAGGCACAAGGCGTGTCAAGGATTTTGTTTTTTGTAAGGGGGATAGGGTGATGTTTTCAAAATGAGGCAATAATATTTTATGCTATTATAATCAGTTCAATATATTATAGTTAGGCATTTTATTTTGCAGGTTGTCGCTTCGGTCATTCCGCTTCACTCCATTGTATTTGCCCCTTACGTATATCCACTGACAAAAATTAAATGTACTAAGTGTATTATGCTCCTAACCCAAACACAATTATCTAAATTTTAACTTTTACAAAATTCAGATATTTTTTTGACTATTTCAATACGTAGTTAGCTATACGGATACGTTAGTAAAACTAATTTTATTGTTATTTACAAACATTAGTCGGCAAATAAAGGTCGTTCAAATAAAATTAGTACCTTTTTAGATATAATTTTAGTACTTTGCGGACATATACTAATACTAATATTTAATCCCATGATAAAATATACTTTTTACGCATTTAACCTAATGTTGCTTTCTGCATTTAGCAGTTATGCCCAATGCGAATTCACAATAGCGCCTGTCAACACAGGACTAAGCTGTATCAACACACAAGAAGATGCCGTTTTTACCAATCTAGAGATCGATGTTGCTAACCTTGGAAACGACCTTATCAACGCTGGAGTCAACGGTTGGAATGGAAATGCAAACTCCACCGCTTCAGTAAAAGACCACGGTTATATCTCAACGTTAATAGACGAAACAAATACAAGGAGAATGTTTGGTCTAAGTACCACTGAAGGAAACTTTAGTTATAACACAATCGATTACGCCATTTATTTAAGCCTTGGAGGAGCTCTTTCAGTGTATGAAAACGGTACATCACGAGGTGTGTTTGGCACATACGCTACTGGTGACATTGCTAAAATAGCTATAGAAGATGGGGAAGTAAAGTATTATTTAAATGATAATGTTTTTTACACCAGTACAGTAGCTCCAACGCTACCAATGATACTTGACGTATCATTATATGAAGGGACTGCTACATTAAAAGATATAAAAATCTCTAACGGTTCTACAGATGGCACATTCGTAGCGACTTCTACAAATGATGGAGGCGCAGGGCTAACCTACCAATGGAAATTAAACGGAGCTAATGTAGGCGCAGATAGCCCCAACTACACCAACGCTGGATTAGTTGACACCGATGTACTTACTTGTGTATTCTCTCCAGGAGCTGGAGGATGTGGAGTAGGACCACTTACATCAAATTCGATAACCATATCAACCAATACCGTTTCTGATTTTGCATCTGTATATATTGACAATGACGCTACTGCAAGTAAATGTAGTAAAATAGAAACGGAAGTATATTGGACTGATATAACAAGTGGACTAACAATTACAGGGACTAATATCTTAAAAACAGGGGTAGCTAGTTGGAATTTTGGAGCTGCTGGAACGCAAAAAGTGGGAGACAACGGAATGGCATACACAGTTGTAAATGAAACCAATACCAATAGAATGTTTGGGCTAAGTACCACCAATGGTAGTTCGAGCTATAACACTATAGATTATGCTATTTACTTAAGATCAAACGGACAAGTAAGCGTCTATGAATCTGGTACGCATATAGGAGTGTTTGGCACTTATACGTCTGGTGACACAGCTAAGGTTGTGATTGAAGATGGAAATGTTTTTTATTATCTGGGATTAAACTTATTTTATAGTAGTACCGTAGCTCCAACACTACCGATGATTGTAGATGTATCATTATACACTTCTGGTGCAACTCTCGAAGAAGTACATACCATAACGGGAACTGCTGGCAACTTTACTGCAACAATAATTAATGGAGGAACAGCTCCAACATATCAATGGAAGCTAAACGGAGCTAACGTAGGTGCAAACAGCCCCAATTACTCAAATGCTGCTTTGAATGTCAATGATGTCATTACTTGTGACGTAACACCAGATGCCAATAATTGTGTATTGACTCCAATATCTAGTAATACGTGCACCTATCTTGAAAAAGATCCAAATACAAATAGCATAATTTCTATAGAAACGGTAGCTACGGATAGTAAATGTAGTAAAGCCGCATCAGAAGTAGTTTGGACCGCCTATGGAAGCGGATTAGATGTAACAGGAATGGACATTAGTAAAAATGCACCTAACGCTTGGGATGGCGGAGCTATCTCGTATCAAACACTAGGAAATAATGGCAAAGCATATACAGTTATAGACGAGGTAAATACAGCTAGAATGTTTGGAATTAGCAACGACAATCCAAATACGAGTTACTCTTCAATAGATTTTGCGATTTATTTCACAACAAATGGTAGTGTAGCCATCTACGAAAACGGTTCAAATAAAGGAACTTTTGGAACGTATGCCTTTGGAGATACCGCTAAAATAATAATTGAAGACGGAGTTGTGTCTTACTATTTAGATATGAACCTATTATATACAAGTGCCAATACTCCTGTAACTCCTTTGTTTGTAGATATATCATTATACTCAACTGGAGCAACTTTAAAGCAAGTGCATGTAGAATCAGGTACGGCAGGAGATTTTGTTTGTACCGCAACTAACGTAGGTAATGGCTCAGAAACGTATCAATGGAAATTGAATGGAGCTAACGTAGGGTCAAATAGCCCCAACTATAGCAATGCTGGTTTGTCTGTGAATGATAAAATAACTTGTGAGGTGACACCTTTTGCATTGGGTTGTGTAACTACAGCTATAACAAGTAATGAAATAGAATATTTAGAACAGGATCCGAATACCAATACTATTATATCCATACAAACAACTCCTACCGACAGTAAATGTAGTAAAGCAGAAACCGAAGTGGTATGGACTAACTATGGTAGCGGAATAGATGTAAGTGGAACCAGTATTTCCAAAAACGCTCCCGATGGATGGGACGGAGGTGCTGCATCTTATCAGTCTATTGCTGATAATGGAAAGGCATATACTGTAATAAACGAAACCAATACTGCAAGAATGTTTGGGTTAAGCACAGTCAACTCTAATGCTAGCTATTATACCATTGATTATGCTTTTTACTTTAGATCTAATGGGCAAGTAGGTGTTTACGAAAACGGCACCAACAAGGGTACTTATGGTACTTACGCTATGGGAGATACTGCAAAAGTCGTTGTTGAAGATGGCATTGTATTTTATTATATTGGTATGAATTTACTATACACAAGTACTATAGCACCTACTCTACCGATGATAGTTGATGTATCCATTTACACAACCGGTGGTACTTTAGAAGAAGTTCATGTAGTATCTGGTACAGCAGGAGATTTTGTAGCCATAGCATCTAATGCAGGTACAAATCCTCTTTATCAATGGCAATTAAACGGAGTAGATGTAGGGGGAGCTACTACTGCAAACTATTCAAATGGAGCCTTAAACCCTGGCGATATAATAACGTGTAATATTACACCAGACGCACCAGGATGCTCGCCTACTCAATTAACAACCAATACTATTACTTATAGATTAGAAGATCCAAATACCAATACCGTTGTATCTATTCAAACAATACCAACTGATAGTAAATGTAACAAAGCAGAAGCTGAGGTTGTATGGACTAATGTAGGAAGTGGAATGGATATTACAGGTTTTGACATTGCCAAAACCGGAAGTGATGGATGGAACGGAGGAGCTGCCTCTTACCAATCTTTAGTTGACAATGGCAAGGCATACACGGTAATAGACGAAACTAACAAAGCAAGAATGTTTGGACTGGATGCTACTAATACCAATCCGAGTTACTCTTCTATAGATTATGCTTTTTATTTTCAAAGTAATGGTCAAATTGCTATTTACGAATCGGGATCTAATAAAGGTACTTTTGGTACTTACTCCAATGGAGACACTGCGAAAGTCATTCTTGAGGATGGTATGATTACGTATTATATCAACCAAAACTTGGTTTATAACAGTACTGTAGTACCTACAACTCCTCTTTTTGTAGGCATTTCTTTGTATCACACTGGTGCAACACTCAAAAACGTACACGTAGTATCTGGTACTGCGGGAGATTACACCTGTGTAGCTGTTGCGGCAGGACCAAACCCAACGTATCAATGGCAACTTAATGGTGTGGATATTGGAGGTGCAACAACTGCTAATTATACAAATGCAGGTTTAGCTGCTGCAGACTTCTTAACTTGTAAAGTTACTCCAGATGCTCCTGGATGTCTGGTTAATGTAATAACTACCAATAAAATAACCTTCAGAGTAGAAACTGCTGACCAGTTTACAACAGGATACATTGTGGCAACCCCAACAGTAACAGCATGTAGCAAAATAGAGCTCGAAGCATCTTGGACTACTACAGGAACAGGAGTTGTTCCAGTAGGTAACAACATTACCAAAACAGGAGCTGATGGATGGAATGGCGGAGGTCAATCGCCACAAACTTTTGAGGACAATGGTTCTGCTTACACAGTAGTTGCAGAGACCAATAAGGCAAGAATGTTTGGTGTTAGTAACTCTAACACAACAGCAAGTTATGCGAGTATTGATTTTGCATTTTACTTAAGAAGTAATGGAATATTAGGTGTTTATGAAAACGGAAGCAACAAAGGGAACTTTGGAGCCTATGCCACAGCAGATACTTTGAAAATACTATCAGATCAAGGCGTGGTTAAATATTACAAAAACAGCACATTGATTTACACCAGTGTCAACGCCCCTGTATTACCAATGTTTGTTGATATTTCGCTATATTCAACAGGCGCTACATTGAATGATGTTCATTTAATTACAGGTACTACTGGAGATTATATAGCAACATTAAATAATGGAGGTACTACCCCAGTGTATCAATGGAAACTAAATGGCGGTAATGTTGGAACAGGTTTACCAACTTATAGCAATACCACAGCTCTTCCAGGAGATATTTTACTATGTGAAATGACGCCTGACGGTAACGGATGTCCAGTTTCTATGCTTACTTCTAACTCTATAGTTTTGGATTTAGTAGAAGGAACAACAGTTTGGAATGGAGGTTCTGCCGATTGGTTTACCGCTGGTAACTGGAGTAACGGTGTGCCAACAGCTGGCTTAACTGCAAACATACCTAACGTAGGAACTGCACCTACCATATCTGGAGCTAACGCAGTAACGAAATCAATCAACATTGATGCTGGAGCTAGTTTAACTATTGCAACTACTGAAGGCTTAGAAATAAATGGAAACCTAAACAACAACGGAACATTTACAGCAAATCAAGGATCAATTGTAATGAAAAAGAATTGTGACGGTGTTCCTGCTGTTATCGCTTCAACCTCTGCATTGACATTATTCAATTTAGAAATTGACAATGAATTGGGTGTTGAGATAAGTAATCAGCCAATAAGTATTCAAGGGTCACTAGACATTACGAATGGAGACTTTAACACGAATAACAATTTGACTATTTTGTCAAATGCTACTGGAGAAGGTAGAATTGGTGAAATATTAGGATCTTTTACAGGAGAAGCTACCGTTGAAAGATACATCAACGTAGGACTAACCGGTTGGAGATTTATGACCTCTCCAGTAAGCGGAAGAGTAATAGAAGACTGGGATGATGATTTCATTACAAGTGGTTACGCTGGTTCTGATTTCCCTTCATTCTCATTCAACTCTGTACGATTCTATGATGAAACGGTAGGAGGAAACATAGACCAAGGTTATGTATTAGCGACTAACTCCTTTACAGATGCTCTCAATATGGGAGAAGGAGTACAAGTATGGAGTGGAGATAGTCAACCCAACACCAACACAACAGCATTTACCGTAGATGTTAGCGGCCCTATTTACTCTGGAAATGTTAACCTACCTGTTAGCTACACCAATACTGGAGCGCCTGCTGATGACGGATGGTGCTTAGTAGGTAACCCTTATGCTTCTAATTTAAATTGGGATGACCCGACAATTGTTAAAACAAATATAGCTAATGCTACTTACATATGGAATACAGATCTACAAACTTACGCTTCTTATGTAGGTGGTTTTGGAACGAATGGAGCTACAGCAAACATAGCTGCTTCGCAAGGGTTCTTTGTTCAGGCAACAGGTGCTGCACCAACGTTAACGGTAACTGAAAAGTCTAAAACTGCTACAAGTACAACGTATTTAAAATCTCAAAACAGTGGATTTGTAATCACCATTTCAAACTCACTTTCTAGCGATCAAACCATATTGAATGTGAACGAAAATGCTACGAATGCTTTTGATGGTAACTACGATGCTCTTAAATTGTATTCTTCTGTAAACAATATACCAGGAATAGCTTCGGTAATGTCAGGAAATGAATTTGGAATTAATCAATTTCCTGAATTTGGAGTTGACATTCCTATCAAGACAACCAATACAGTTGATGGTTTACACACTTTAACATTTGAAGGAGTTGAAAATTTAGGTGTAAATTGTGTCGTACTAGAAGATCTTGTAACTGGGACTTCTTACACATTAGACAATAACACATCAATACAATTTTCTTTGGTAGCGTCTAACACTACAAACAGATTCTTATTGCACCTTGGTTCAAATGAAGAATTTACAACAACAAATCTAACTTGTTTTGAAATGAATGATGGATCTATTGAATACCAAAGATTGAGTAGCTTAAACTATGATGCTATATGGAAAGATGATTTAGGTGTAACCATTCAAACTAATAATAATGTAAGCGGGACTATATCTCTTGATAACATTGCTGCTGGCTCTTATACGCTAGAGGTCAATGATGATCTTTGTGGAGCATCAGTAGAAAGTTTTACAATAGGTCAACCTTTAGAAATCGTATCTTCGTTTGATGTAAGTGAGGACACCGTTTATATGCAAATAGATCCTACTATTTACTTAACCAATCAAAGTGTTAACGGAGTAGATTATTCATGGTCATTTGGTGATGGTAACACAAGTATTATGAACGCACCTTCTCATACTTATACAAGTGTTGGTGATTACATCGTAAACTTAAACGCTATCAACAATAATTGTGCTAACGAAAGTGAAAAAACAATTACAGTACTTGACAATTTACTTTCAATAAACACAGAAGAATTTGGAATAATAACGTATAAATTAAATGCCAAAACATTGCAAATAAATATAGATAGTGAACAAGCTAAAGCTATTAAAATCTATAATACTTTAGGAGGTTTAATCATTTCTGAATCTATAAATGCAACGTACTATTCAAATACATTTGATCTTTCAAATGTAAGTAACCAAATCTTGCTCGTTGTAATAGAAGGTGAAAAAACAAACAAAGTAATAAAGATTCCTTTAGTGGATTAAAACTTAACTTATAATAAAAAAGGCTATCCTAACAGATAGCCTTTTTTGTTTTCTTATATTTGGGTTATGATATTGATAGTTTACACAACTCACTATCGGGCTGGCAGCGATAAGTTTAAAAGAATTGCTGAAACGATATATAACAAAAAAATGAATACCAACTCCAAAGTTATTTTGAATGGTATTCGTACTAAAAAAAAATTAATAGCTCTATTTGAAACTATTCAGAAAACAACTGACCAAATAGAAGAATATCATTTTGTAGGACATGCAGGAATGTATGGTCCTATGTATGGCACAAAGGAATATCCAGAGCAACTAAGTCCTTTTGAAAGGAAGAACATGAAGATTCCATTTTCTGACACTGCAAAAGCCTACTTTCATTGTTGCAGATCCGCAAGATGGTTTGCACCATTTTTTCAAAAAACCTTTAAAATTGAGGTCTTTGGTTATCACAACTACACCGCATTTACAAGTAATGAGAAAGTTTATAAAAGCGTTAAAGAATCCGACACAGAAATTTATGCTATAGGTTGTATAGGAAGAAAATCTCATGGCTTAATGGGCTCAATAAAAAAGCATATTCTAAAAGTTCCATTAGAAAAAATGAAGTCATTCGAACCAAAAAATGAAAACATTGATAGCAGTTATAACAATGTGGCTAATTTATACGATGCCGTTTTTGAAGATATAAAAGTTAGAAAAGATGAATGGAAATGGATTCAAAAACATTTATCACCTAGAACTGAAAGTACAGTAGCCGATATAGGTTGTGGCAATGGAGCTTTACTCAAAGAGCTCGCTCCAAGAATAAAAAAAGGAATTGGGTTAGATACCTCTACTAGAATACTTGCTAATGCACGAATACAAAACAGAGAAAACAAGCACATTACTTTTGAACAAATAACTGTATCCGTTCGGCTAACTACATATTGAAATAGTCAAAAAAACATCTG
>CAMZLL010000112.1 GCA_947311505.1 uncultured Cryomorphaceae bacterium | reverse complement strand
TTGGTTTAGAAAAGAGAAAGAAAAAAGGAACAACGTAGTGAAACTTATCAAATAACCTTTTAAGCACTAACTTAAATGCATCTGATTCTTTGATACCTTAGCAATTATGCGATACTTAATAATATTTTATATTTTATTGTTCTTAGTTGGTTGTATAGAAAATAAAGAACAACAAACTAAGGTAGAACTAATAGAGCCTGAACCAATCCAAATTATTGTAGATAGTACGCAGTATTATGATAGTTTGTATGCACCATTTAAAGAACCATTAGATACTTTCTTTTTGAAAAGATATAAAGCTAAGACATTTTACGGAACGTATCTTTTTGCTGAAAATGGAAGAATTGTTCAAGAAAATGCATTCGGATATGCTCATATAGCTCATAAAGATACACTCACTATTCAACACACGTTTCAGTTGGCTTCTGCATCTAAGCCATTTACTGCTGTGGCTATTATGCAGTTAGTGGAGCAGGGTAAGATTGCCTTAGACGAAGATATCAGAACGTATTTACCTAGAGTACCTTACGAAGGTATAACTATTCATCAATTGCTAACGCATCATAGTGGATTGAGCGACTATCGCTACTATTGTGATGCTCCAGATAGTATTTGGCCTGATAAACACAAGACCATTACCAACAATGATGTATTAAATATTATGAATAAATTGGTGCCAATGATAAACTATGCACCCAATACAAGATTTAATTATTGTAATACCAATTATATGCTTTTGGCATCCGTTGTAGAAAAAGTAAGTGGTCGATCTTTTAAAAATTATTTGCAAGAAAATATTTTTATTCCTTTAGAAATGGATAGTACTGTTTTGTACACGAGAGAAAATTTTGACGAGTTGAAAGCCCCTGCAAAAGGATATAATGGAGCTTATAACCCCACTATTGATATTTATCTAAACGGAGTGGTTGGAGATAAAGGGATATATTCAAATGTGGAGGATTTATTAAAATTTGATCAAGCGTTGTATGGCGGGGACTTACTTTCTGATTCTAGCATTCTTATTATGAATACTGCCTATAACAAAAAGCAACTAAATGGTCAAAATTATGGTTATGGGTTTAGAATTTACGAAACTTCTGAAGTGGGAAAAATTGTATTCCACACAGGTTGGTGGAAAGGGTTTAGAACCTATTTTATAAGACTCATTGATAAAAAACAAACTGTTATTGTATTGACTCATATTAAGAGAGGACCTTTTTTAAAGGTAAAAGAGTTAGCAGGAATTTTAACAAAAGTAAAAAATGAAATAAATTCAAATGAAAATTAAAAATACAACATCAAAATTTCTCGTCTTTTGCCTTGTGCTATTAGCAATTTCTTGTTCAAAAAGCAAAAAAGACATTCTTTCAGAAAATCAAATAGAAATAACAGGTATAATAAAAGCTCAAGGAGCGACAACTTACCAATATGGAACACATACAATACAAGAAAATAATGTGTTGTATGCTTTGACAAGTACTGATTTAAACTTGGATAACTATTTGAATAAAAACAAAACGATCATTGCAACAAAAAAAGAAGGCTATCCAATCAGTGGTGGTCCTATATACTTAAATGTTGATAAAATAAAATAGCATCTAATCTTCTTTATGTTCTTTTTCAGTGAAAATTTCATCTTCTTCATCGGTCATAGATTGCTCAATATGATCCACTATAGTATGTTCCCTGTTCTTTAGGGTTATAGTGTCAATTATTACATCTTTTACATTGCCTCCGCTATTCATAATCAATGACCACGTCATAATTAAACTAGTGATGAGAATAGTGTACAACAAAATACCTGAATCAAAAGCCTGAAAGGTATAATCGTACTCTCGTGTATAGTGCGCCAGCATCTCACCATGAGAATCTATGTGACCGTTGGGAATAGCATAAAACAATAAAACGGTAATCAATCCTCTTGGAGCTATCCACAACTGGGGTATGATATCTTTTCCAATAAATAACTTTAGAAAAATAAATCGAGCACCAAACAATAATGCAACTATCACACAGCTAATTAACGCCACTTGTATAGAAACCAAAGTAGAAAGCATAATAGTAACACCAAAAATAACAAAGAAGAAAGTTCGTAAAACAAAAGCTGTTTCTAATGTAATGACATGTAACTCGTGCATAGAGTCTTTCATTTTAGCAGGTTTTGCCATTTTTTTCAAAGGACCAATAAAGAAGACATCTGTATTGTTGAGTACTAGACCAAAGAATAAAATAATGAGCAAAGATGATAGGTGAAATGATTTTCCTAATGCATATAGTAACATCAAAATGGCGAACATTAAGAAATACTTAGCGTGAGCTTGTAATTTTTGAAAAAGCAATACCAATAAATAACTAGCAATAATAGCAATAACAACAGTAACTCCAATATTAATAGACACCGTTCCAGCCACATCTAAAAATCCTTCGTTGTGTTTGTTGTCTTTTAAAAAATAGAAAAACATAATCCCTAAAATATCTGAAAATGTACTTTCATAAATCATAAATTCTCTTTTGCTCGGTATCAATGAACTGACACTAGGGATAATGATAGCGCTGCTCATTATGGATAGTGGTACAGCATACATCAAGGAGGTAAACAAAGTTACTCCCGGTTCTCCATTCCAAATAAGTAAAAATAATCCAGCTATAGCGAACGATGAAACCAGTAAGACTACTAATGCAATGAGAAAACTCTTGCCAATGAGTCCCATTTTTTCTTTCTTGAGTTTAAGGTCTAATGCAGCTTCTAAAACGATAAAAATCAAACCCACATTACCTAATATTTCTAGGATAGACATCAACCATTCTTCAGACCCTCCTGTGGTCATGTCTGGCTTTTTGAATAGTTGAATACCCACACCAAGCAATATCAACATTAGAACACTTGGAATGTTGGTTCGTTTGGCTAATAAATTAAAAAGAAAGCTTAGGATTATAATTCCAGAAGCTCCCATTATGATTTCGTATGTTGTCATAACTGCAATAATACAAAAAAATAGCCCATCTTAAATTTATTTAAGATGGGCTATTTTATTTTAATAGGAAAGGCTCTCTTATTTGATAATCAACTTTTCAGTTGTAGTATATCCATTTTGAGAAACTCTAACAAAATATGAACCTTTTGAAAGTGTATTCAAATCGATTGTTTTTGTTCCGTTGATTACTTCAGTGTAAACAACTGAACCTATTATGTTAACAATAGTTATTTGAGTTGTTTTGCCAGTTGTAATATTTACCATCCCAGTTGAAGGGTTTGGATACATTTGATAAGAAATAGAATTTTGACCTGCTATTCCCAAACCTTGAATGGCAACATCCAAGCATTTTGTATCTTCACATCCATCAGCGGAAGTTACTGTTAAACATACGTAATGAATGCCATTTGTTGTAAATATATGTGTAGGATTCATTGTTGTAGAATACGATCCGTCTCCAAAATCCCAACTATATGAAACAATTGTACCCGTAGATATAGATGATGTGCTAGTGAAATCAGTTGAATTGGTACCTGTAAAAGTAAAATCAGCTATTGGTGCAGCAAAAACTTCTATAGCATTTGTATCAGCATCTCCACAAGCTCCTACTATTGTATAGATAACATCATATATACCAGCAGCATTGGTAAATGCCCCATTACCTCCAGTTAAATCTGTAACACCCATTCCAGACCAAGTTCCTGTATTGTCATTGTGATCTAAATTAGCTACATCACCTTCGCAAATATCAGAAATAATAAAGCTAGCGTCAGCAGCTGGATCTACATTAACGGTATCTGTAAATGTGTCTCCACAAGAACCTGCAATTGTGTAA
>CAMZLL010000111.1 GCA_947311505.1 uncultured Cryomorphaceae bacterium | reverse complement strand
TTGTATCATCAATTTTTCCTGCGGTTTTTTTTGCCTTAGCTTTATCTAAAATATTCTTATGATAAGAGCCTATATCTCTTAGTCTATGTTCTTCTAGGACTTCATATCTGCGTTCCATTTCATTTACTGCTCATCTTAATGCTAGAATAGATTTTTTAGGATCGGTAATTACAGGTGTTAGTAAATGAGGAATTCCATTGTACAAAGTCATCTCTACCCTCTTTGGATCAATCAATATAAATTTTAAAGTATCTGGCCCATGCTTGTAAAGCATTGAATTTATAATTGCATGAACCGTTACAGACTTTCCCGCTCCTGTTGCCCCGGCAATTAACATATGAGGAGTCTTTTCCATTCCTATGATTATTGCCCTACCACCGATATCTTTCCCTATTGCAAGGGGTAATGCAAAATTTGAAGTCAAAAATTCTTCTGATGAAAACAATCCTCCAGCACCAACCATTGTTTTATTTTTATTTGGAATTTCTATCCCAACTAAAGATTCACCTGGTATTGGAGCTTGTATTAAAATTGACTTTGCTGCGAGTGCTAATGCAAGGTCGTCTTTTAATGCATCTATTTTAGAAACCCTGACCCCAATTGCAGGACGCAGAGAATACCTAGTAACTGTTGGGCCAACAGAAACACCGTCTATTTCAACATTTATACCGAATGATGATAAAGTTGATTTTATAATATGGGCATTTTCTTTTACATTTCCAGCATCAGATTTTCCCTTATCTTGAGACAATAATTTTACTGGCGGTAAAATAACATTATCCCCATATCGATTTTTTTCTTGAATTTTTTGGGACATTTTATCCCCTTCACTTGCTTCTTTTTTCTTCTCAAAAGATGAAATTGTGAAAACTTTTTTTTCTTCTTTTTTCTGTTCCATTTGTTCTGGTGGCACTTTTTCTGTTTTTTCTTTTTTAGTAAAAATACCGCTTTTCTTGGACTTTATCGGTGCTCCGGAGCTTTTTTCTATTTTGCTTTCTTCTTCTTCTGATAAATCATCACTATATTCTATGTACTTTTCTTTAGCTTCTTTTCTCTTAAACCTTGGGATTCCATCAAAAATAATTACCTGAGAAATAACAAGCATTACCAATGATAAAACTATGGACATTCCTGCTCCAAAAAAGTTTTGTGTTTTTGAAATTAAAGCTCCCAGGTATCCACCCTTTTCAAAAACAATATCTATAAAACCCAATCCTGCAACAATAAATAATGCAATTCCAAATAATTTTATTTTTGTAAATTGTTTTTTAATATCTTTTATAAAAGTTGCCGCCAAAATAATAAATGAAATTGGAACCAAATAATACCCTACCCCAAAAAACTTTTCTAAATTTTCATATAAAAAATCTCCTACTTTTCCGGCCCCACCAAATGCAGCAGCCATCATAAATACAAATATGAAAAACAGAAAAGCTGCTATGGAAAAATGTAATGTTTCATCTTTTACATTTATTCTTTCCGCCATTGTTTTTTTCTTTTGAACCAATTTTAACTTTCTAGTTTTATTTTTTTGTTTTTTCTTTTTTGCCATTTTGTTTGTTTTTAATATTTTTATACTTTTGATTATATCACAATTGTTTTATGTTATACTTTATCTAATTAATAATATTAAAATAATAAAATAAATATATGAGTTTTTTAAAAAGAATTTTTAATACAAAAAAAGTAAAAGATGCGACATCTGTTGTAAAAAATATAACTAATGATGCAAAAGATTTAGTTGAGGATTTAGCAGAGAAAGCAGATAAAAATCTAGATATTTCTGGAAAATTTGATGATGTAAAAAATATAGCTAGTGACTTGGTCGATGATGCGAAAGAACAAATTGATAAAATTGATGACAAACTTGAAATTTCAGATAAGCTAAAAGACGCAAAAGAAAAAGTTTCAGACATAGCGGAAGCAGCTGGAGATAAACTAGAAGCTGTTTTAGATGATAAGATTGATTTTGATACCTTTGCAAAAACTGAAATAAAAGTTGGTGAAATTATAGATGCGGAGGATGTAAAAAAATCTGATAAATTACTAAAACTTACTGTTTCTTTTGGAGATGATGATAAACGACAAATAATTTCAGGAATTAAAAAGTCTTACTCTGTTAAAGATATAAAAGGTAAAAAAGCGGTTTTTGTAACTAACCTAGAACCCAGAAAAATAATGGGACTAGAATCTAACGGAATGATTTTAGGGGTTTCTAATGGAGATACTTTTTCAATTCTTTCTCCAGAAAAAAGTGAAATTAAAGCTGGAACAAAAGCTTCGTAAAAATAAAATTTATTTAAAATATTGAGCGCGCCGTAGGCGCGCTCTTTATTTAAAAAAAATACATTTCAATAACATAGAAATTAAAATAAATTTTGTTTATAACCTTTTTATTTTTAAATTTTTTTAGGTATAATGATAACAATAATTGCAAGATAAAAAATGGGAATTTTAGATATTTTTAAAAAAGAATTAGAATTTACAGCTGCTTTAAACATTGATAAAAGAGGTAATTTTCAACTTGTCGAGTTGAAAATGATAAACACTTCACACTTTCCACATTTTACAAATATCGGTGTTTTAGAAAATTTTTCTAAAGATGGAATTTTTCGTAAAAAATCTTTTATTGAAAAATTTAAAATTCTACGAGAAAAAATTCAATCAGAAAAGTTATTTTTAAATTCTTTTGAAAATAAAAAACTAGAAAATGAAATAAAATCCGCTCTAAAGATTTCTGGTTTTTCAGACATATCTGTTGTACCAAAAAAAAATATTGAAGGAATTATCTTGCCAGCAAATTCTCATTTTCAGCAAATGTCAGTCCACTTTTCTGGTAATAAAATTGCCTTCATAACTACTGAAAATGATGAGATTACAAAAAAAGAGATTTTGAAATTATCTGATTTCAAAGTTTCAACTGTTTCTAAAATAACCAAACATCTAGAACAAAAACATATTTTTTTATCTGGCGCAAAACCTGAAATATTAGAACCAATTATCGGTGTTTTCTATCAAGCCGGTATCAAAGTTCATATACAAAATATATGAGAAAATTTTTTAGAGTTTTCTGATGGAATTCCAGAATTATTTCCAGAAGAATCTCATAACTTCATTTCTGCCCTATCTTTATGCGTTCCGAATTTAAAAAAATGAGAATATAAAGTTTTAGAGAATAAACAAAAAAGTAACATACAAAAAGAAAAAAGCATTTTGAAGTCAGAAACTGTATTCCTGCCAAAAACAAAGAAAAAAACTTATCTAAAAAAACCAGCACCACAAAAAACAAAAAAGATAGAAAAGAAATCTAGTAAAAATATTCACAAAATAAAAACAAAAAGTACCACAAAAAACAAAAAACCTTCTCCTATTTTGAAATCGGTGAAAAGTCTAGACTATGATTTAAAAAATCCAAAAAAAACTTATTTACCAAAAAAATCTAAAAAAGTTTTTTTACCTAAACCAAAAAAATCGGGGATTTGAAAAAAAGTAAAAAGTATTTTAAATTCTGAAATTTAAAAATTAAAAATAAGTGCAAGGTAATAACCTTGCACCCAAGGTAATGACCTTGCACCATATATTCTACGACGGAAGATCTTTCAACCTAAAATAAGTTAAATCATTTCTAACAGCCTTCTCTAATAAATTTTTTGGGATTTTGCTATAAATAACAATTTTAAGTCCCGAACCTTCAAATCCCATATAATCATCTTTAAATATAACTATATCTGCAAATGCCGTTCAATGTAGGTAAGTGTAAAGTTATATATATAGGATACAGAAACCAGAATGCTCA
>CAMZLL010000110.1 GCA_947311505.1 uncultured Cryomorphaceae bacterium | reverse complement strand
TTTACCCTGTCGTCTGGTAAGAAATTTGCCGAAGAATCAGGATTTACTAAAATGTTTAACTTACACAGTTGGCCGGTCTATTGGTCGTTTCCTTTTGGGTGGCATATAGGTCATGGGCCACATATATCTATACCACTACCGTCTCAGATTACTATGAGTATTCTACCTGCCATCTCTTTGGAGCAATATACAATAGAAGATGCTGAGGATAGAGCTGTATTGAAAGAAATCAACGACCAAATTACTGCTATAATGCAGAAAGAATTAGATAAATTGGCGAAGCATAGAATTCCAATAATTGGCAGAATAAGCTGAGATGATTGCCTGTTTTAGCCTAATAGGGCTTTAAGTAAACGTGTTTTGATTTTGATGTAGTTACATCTAGGTATTATCTTTTTTTTTGCGTGAGGGATAGGAACGGCATCCTCCGGAAGCTTTTTGGAGCTTTCGTGAGATATAGTGGATAGCCCGCCCCATAGGGGCACGCCCAAATTGTTCCAAATTAATTTTTGAAATACACTAAAAGAAACTATTTAGTAAACGCACATCAGTGTTTTGCCGGTATTATATCCAGTAGGGGGTGATAGAATAATTTATTGGTAATTATGCATTGAGTATTGACACTGTAACCTATTCTTTTTTATCTTTGTAATCCGTTCATAATAACTTAGGATATTCTATCAAGAACGAAAACTATAAAAATGCAAACAAAAACACCTAAAGAATCACTTACAATACAGACGCATCTAGTGATGCCCAATGATGCCAATCAGATGAACAATCTTTTTGGGGGGCAATTGATGGCGTGGATGGATGAGGTAGCAAGTATCACAGCGTTTAGACATTGTGGCAATGTAGCTGTAACGGCTTCTATAAATAATATATCCTTTACGCAGCCTATACCTTTAGGTTCGTATGTTATTTTGGAAGCTAAAGTTTCAAGAGCCTTTTCTACATCTATGGAGATATTTATAGACGTACACGTAGAAACACGTAACGGTGTGAAAACAAAATGCAATGAAGCTATATTTCTTTTTGTAGGGATGTCAGATGATGGTAAACCTATAAAAGTGCCTGGTATTGTGCCCGAAACAGAAGTGGAAATAAAACGATTTGAAGGGGCGTTGAGAAGAAAGCAATTGAGTTTGATTCTTGGCGGACGTATGGATCCTAATGAAGCTGGAGAGTTGAAAAAATTATTTACAGACATAAACGTTAAAAAATGAAAGCAATAGAATGTATTGCAATATTTAACCAATCTATTGCAGATTATCATAAAACCGATCATGTGGATGCTCCTATTAAAAATCCTTATGCGTCCAATACTACACAGGCATTGATGTATCTGAAAAACTGGATAGATACCGTGCAATGGCATCTTGAAGATATTATTAGAGATCCAAATATAGATCCTCTGAAAGGAATGGAGATAAAACGTAGAATCGATCATTCAAATCAAAATAGAACAGACACCGTAGAGCATATAGATGATTATTATATAGAACTTTATAAGAATGTAAACGCTCTAGAAGGTGTAAAAATAAATACAGAAAGCCCTGCTTGGGTGGTAGATCGTATTTCTATTCTTTGCTTAAAGATTTACCATATGCAAGAGCAAGTAGATCGTACAGATTCGGATAAAGATCATTTATTGAAATGTCAAGCAAAATTAACTATCCTTAAAGAACAAGAGCAAGATATGATTGCTTCTTTTGATGATTTGTTGAATGATTTTGAAACGGGTAAGAAAAAAATTAAAGTTTATCGACAGATGAAAATGTACAATGATGATAGCTTGAATCCTGTGTTGTACAAAAAGGCATAATGAAACGTATATTGGTAGCAAGATTATCTGCAATGGGCGATGTGGCACTCGCTGTACCTGCTATTCATAATGTTTTGGAGGCAAATCCTGATATTGAAATTGTGATGCTGACTAGAAATCAATTTCAAGTTTTTTATGGCGCACATCCTAGATTATCTTTTCATTCGATAGATTTAAAAGGAAAACACAAAGGACTTTTTGGGCTGAAAAGATTGCATTCAGAATTAAAAACATATAATTTCAATTCCTTTATCGATTTGCATGATGTGCTGAGAACCAAAGTGCTTCGCACTTATTTTAAGTGGTCTAAAGTTCCCTCTTTTGTTATAGACAAAGATCGGAAAACCAAAAAGAAACTCATCCGAAATGAGATTCCTTTGACGCAACAAAAACACAGTACAGAAAGATATCTTGATGTTTTTAAAGAGGCTAAAATTGATACATCTCCTAGCTTTGATTTTGTTTTAAAAACGAATGCATCTGATGTTATGGTTGAAGTTTTGAATTTAGCAGATAATACTTCTAAAAGAATTGGCATAGCACCATTTGGAGCACACGATTCCAAGCAGTGGGGGATTGAAAATATTAAAAAATTATTAGATAAACTCCAAGGAGAGAAGGCAACTAGAGTTTTTCTATTTGGAGGTGGAGCAAAAGAAGTGGAGCTATTGAATGCGTTAGCAACTGAATTTAATAATGTAACAGTTCTTGCGGGGCGGTTTTCTTTGAAAGAAGAATTGTTTGCCTTGTCCAAGTGTGAGGTAGTTCTCGCTATGGACAGCGGAAATATGCATCTTGCAGATCTCGTTGGGAGTAAAGTTGTCTCTATTTGGACTAGTACGCATCCGTATTTAGGGTTTTATCCCTTGCATAATATAGCGAATTGCTTGTTTCCTTCTCCAGAAGAACTTCCTGAGTTTCCGGTGTCTGTTTTTGGTAAATTATCGACTGATAGAGATCTTGCTGTTGTGGCGAGAGCTAGAGAAATAATATCGGTAGATGCCGTTTTTAAAGTTTTAATGACCAAATAATAATATGAAGACCATTTCAAAAGAGCTCGTACAATTTTTAGCAGACCTAAAGAAAAACAATAACAGAGAGTGGTTCAATTCAAAAAAAGATATTTACAAAGCGCATCAAAATGAGATGAAGTTGTTTTGTGGAGAAATCGAAGCGGAACTGAATAAAACGGATAAAATAGAGAAATTTAAGATTTATAGAATTTACCGAGATGTTCGTTTTTCTAAAGATAAGACTCCTTTTAAGACTAATATGGGAGTCAGTTTCCTTAGAGCAACCAACGAATTACGAGGGAGTTATTTTTTGCATATTCAAAAAGGATTCAACTTTGTGGGGGGAGGCTTTTATGGACCAGAAGCTGCTGATCTGAAAAGAATACGACAAGAATTTGAAATGGATGATTCGGAAATACGGGAAATATTAGCAGATAAAAAGCTGCTCCAAACTTTTGGAAAAATTAGAGGTAACGAGTTGAAAACAGCTCCAAGAGGTTTTGATCCAGAACATTCGGCTATTGACTTGATTAAAATGAAGCAATATTATTTTTTAAGAGAATTTACAGATAAAGAGGTGTTGCAAAAGAATTTTCAACAAAAAGTAATAGATAGTTTCTTGACACTCAGGCCGTACTTTGATTATATGAGTTCTGTGCTTACAACAAATTTGAATGGAGAGTCGATATTGTAATTATTTTTGTTAAATTTGAATTGTGATTTTGTTTTAGCGATAAACATGCACTATTGAGAAACCCACCTTATTAAAACGATTTAAATTTACATGTATCCATATCATTAGGCTTATTTGAAAAAATAGTTGAATTTATTTTTTTAAGATGTTGCTACCGTAGCATTACGAAAAAATAAATAATATAGATATACTTCCCACATTTTTAATTCAAAGACCTCTCAATATTAATTTATTGAATGGAATGAAAATGAAAATAATAAAACATATTGAATATGTTTTTTTGTTGATTAGTATTGTTATTTATAGTAACGTCATTGGTCAACAGGAGAAAACACTTGAATCTTTATCTTTAGAGTTAGAAAATAAAGATATTCATGATACTACCTACTTGAATGTGCTTTTTGAGTTGGGCGAAAAGACACCCATATTTCGGATCTCTTATTGGGATTCTATAGTTATGTATTCTTTAGAGTTTTTACCGAAGTATAAAGACAAGGCTGTTAAGTATAGTATTAAAAGTACAAAAGGAGATGCTTATAACAATATTGGGTATATCTATAAGCACCAAGGTAAAGTAGTCGAAGCCATTCACTTTTATGAGAAAGCAATGGAGATATTAAAGTCCATCGGAAATAAAAGAGGAGAGGCTGTAGCATACAATAATATTGGAACCATTTTTCAACAACAAGGAAATTTCAAAAAGTCCTTAGAGTATTTCAAAAAGTCCTTAATCATTAAAGAAGGAATAGGGGAGATGGAAGGAATAGCGCTATCATTAAACAATCTTGGAACTTTATATCAAGATCAGATCGAGGACATAATTCATGTTACGAGCGAAAATGATTCATTGTTAAATAACGCTTTATATTATTATAATCGTGCTTTAGAAATTCAAGTAAAAATCGATGATCAATCAGGAATGGCTACTACCTATAATAATATGGGGACAATATATGAGGGAAAGAAAGATTATCAAAAGGCACTATCTAGCTTTAAAAAAGCATATTTAATTCAAAAGAAGAATAATAACCTTCCTGATGTTGCTAATATACTGAATAATATGGCTTCAGTGCATAGTATTATGGAGCAGAATGATAAAGCTGTGACCTTCTATTTGGAAGCGTATGCGATATATAAAGACTTAGGGTATAAGGCTAACGAGTCCTTTGTTTTATGTAATTTGGGTAGAATGATGCTGACAATGGGGCGCATCAATGAAGCTCAAAAATACGCCAATCAAAGTATGGAAATTGCAGAAGAACTTGGGTTTTCAAATTTATTGATGGGCAGTACAAAACTTTTGTATAATATAAGCAAAGAAACCAAGAAATTTGAATTAGCATTGGTGTATTTAGAACGATATAATCAGCTGTCTGATAGTATCGTAACGGATGAAAATGCAAAGGCGGTTTTACGTCAACATTTTCAGTACGAATATGGAAAAAAAGTGTTTCAAGATAGTGTTACATTAGCGAAGACTCGTCTAGATAACGAGATCAAAATGTCTTTAAATAAAAAAGAATTGGAACTCAAAAGACTTGAAATCGAATCTCAACGAAAACGAACTTGGGTATTGTACTTCTTTTTAGTTTTTATGGTTTTTGTTGGTTTTTATGCTTATAATAGGTTTAAAGCTATACGAAGACAGAAAAACATCATAAATAATCAAAAAAAAGTAAGTGACTCTAGGTTTGCGTTGTTGCAAGAAGCTCATGACGAAATGAAAGATAGTATTAACTATACTAAAAGATTGCAAAATGCTATTCTACCCTCATTTGATGATTTTAAAAGAGAGATAGCCAATAGCTTTATTATCTTCAAACCTAAGGATGTTCTGAGTGGAGATTTTTATTGGAATGTCACGCTTGATTTGAAATCAGAAAAAGGTTTGTCTTGTATTGAGAATAATAATCAAGAATTAAATATAGATACCATAAAATTATTTGCTGTGGCAGATTGTACAGGGCACGGAATACCAGGAGCTATGGTTAGTGTTGTTTGTGTCAACGCACTGAATAGAGCCGTAAAAGAGTTTGGGTTAACTTGTCCCGCAGATATTTTGTCAAAAACGAAAAAACTAGTGGTGAATACATTTTCAAATAAGAAGAATAACATTAGAGACGGTATGGACATTGGTCTTTGTGCCATTGTAAATGATTTTGTTATTTTTTCTGGGGCAAATAATTCGTTACTCATAGTGAGGCGTGTTGAAAATCTTAGTTCAGAGCAACTAAAAGATAAGTCAATTATAATTGAAAATAAAGTTGCTTTGATAGAATTAAAAGGAGATAAAAATCCTATTGGTCTTTATGGAGATATTGCACGTTATAATAAACATAAATTCAAATTGTTAGATGGAGATACGATATATCTTGCAACTGATGGTTTTTCGGATCAATTTGGGGGGGCAAAAGGCAAAAAGTTTAAATCTAAATATTTTAAGCAAATGTTATTAGATATAAATGACAAGTCTATGCCTGAGCAAAAAGAGTATATTTCTGAAGCTTTTGAAACTTGGAAGGGAGATTTGGAGCAAGTTGATGATGTAAGTATTGTTGGAGTTCGATTTGATTCGCTCAAGTAATTTCAAGTTTCGCCATTAATCTTTTTGTAAAAAAAATAATACAGTTCTTTTTGTAGAAAATATTTTTATGAAAACGAATACCATTATAACATTGTTGATCTCGTCCTTCTTTCTTGTTCTTTTATTTTGGATGTTTTCTATTTTGGATGTCAAAATTTTCCCTTGTAGAAGTATTTTTGATTCTGGTAGTCTAAGTGGGAGTTTTGTGAGTCTAAAAGCGGTTTTGTTTGACGCTAACGTACAAGTGTCTTCTGAAGTGTTGTTGTGTGGAGCAGCTATTTTAGCAGCGATTTCTCTACTGTTGGGTTCGTTTTTTACTAAGGTTTATTTCTCTCAATTCTTGTCTGAATAGGTTGTTTTTCGTATTCACGTATTAATCGCCCTAGTTCACCCATTTAATTTTCTACATAGCTTATTCGTATTTAGATTTGAATAATCATAAAAAACTAGAAAAAATGAAAAAATTATTACTTATTACTTTAATTACAACCGCATTTAATGTTGGAGCAAATGCTCAATCTTATGCGAATAATTGGTTAAGCCAACAGGGAACTGGAGGTTTTTTAACTACAACGGATATGTGTACCGATAATGCGGGCAATTTGTATAAAACCGGTCGATTTCAACTTTCTCCAGATTTTGAACCAGGAGCAGGAGTAACTACGATAACTTCAAATGGAGTGGGTGATATTTTTATTCAAAAATTAGACCCTTCGGGAAATTTATTATGGGTTAAAACAGTTGGCGGTGCTGGTAACGATTACGGTTCTGGTATAGCAGTAGATGTTTTGGGGAATGTATATGTTACTGGAGGTTTTGAAGATACTGTTGATTTTGATCCATCTAATTCAGGAGGGGTAGACAAAGTTTCTTATGGTAGTGTAGATGCTTTTGTATTGAAGTTAAATTCATCAGGAGATTACCAATGGATTAAGACCGGAGGAGGGACAGGTGTTGATGGTGCTAATTCTATAAGTTTAGATAACTCAGCAAATGTATATGTTTCAGGTGTGTATATTGGAAGTGCTACTTTTGATTTACTTGCAGGAGGATCTAATATAACGTCTAATGGAAGTAATGATGCTTTTGTATGGAAGTTAAGTGCTACAGGAAGTTTTACTTGGGTAAAATCAATTGGAGGTACAGGTGCAGAAACTAGTTATGAAATTGTAGTTGATGGAGCAGGTAATTCTTATGTAGGGGGTAAGGCAAAATCGGGAGCAGATTTTGATCCTGGAGCAGCTGTAGTAACAAAAACAAATAATGGAGGGTATGATGCTTTTATTGTAAGTTTAGATGCTTCAGGAAATTTTCAATGGGCAAATTCTTTTGGAGGTTCAGGGGAGGATGGTGTACGAGAAATAATATTGTCTACTTCAAATGAAATTTATGTTTCAGGTTTTTTTAATTCTACAGTAGATTTTGATCCTGATGGAGGCGGATTAAATATTAGCGCATTATCTTCTTATGAACTATTTATTCAAAAGCTAGATGTTAATGGCACTTTCTCTTGGGCAAAAGCTTTTGCTGGTTGCCTATCATCATCTGGTAGTTGTTTGAAAGAAACGAGTACGGGTAATCTTATGTTTTGTGGAGGATTTACAGGTATAGCAGACTTTGATCCTAATGTAGGAACTCAAATAGTTGTATCTAATGGAGATGTAGATGTGTTTTTTGCGGAAATTGATGCTTTGGGTAATTATGTAGATGTTTTTACGATGGGAGGTAGCAATGCTGATTGGGGGAATTCTTTAGTACTTGATAATGATAATGTCATTCTTACAGGTTCAGCAAGTTCAAATTTTGATTTTAATCCAAATGGAGCTGCTCTAACTCCTGGGTTTAAAACGGATTATACTGCTAAATATATTTTGTGTACAAGTAGCGCTAGTACAGATGTTCAAATAGCATGTGGTAGCTATATGTGGATAGATGGAAATACTTATTCAACTAATAATACCACCGCAACTCACGTTTTAACAAATGCAAATGGTTGTGATTCTGTGATAACACTAAATCTAACTATTAATAACTCAACTACCGGTATTGATACCCAAGTATCTTGTGGTAGTTATCTGTGGATAAATGGGTTTACTTATAATTCAAGTAATTCAACGGCAACACACGTTTTAACCAATGCAAATGGTTGTGACTCTGTGGTAACGTTAAATCTAACGATTAATAATGCTACAATGGGAACGGATATAATTAACTCCTGTACACCTATTACTTGGATAGATGGCAATACCTGTACGTCAAGTAATACATCAGCAACGCATACTTTGGTAAATAGTATAGGGTGCGATTCTGTAGTGACATTGGATCTAACCATATTGACAGTAGATGCCACAGTTTCTCAGGTAGGAACTGTCTTGACTGCCAACACAACAGGAGCTAACTATCAATGGTTAGACTGTAATAATGGAAATACAAACATTGCAGGAGCGACTGGTCAAACCTATACTGCTACTGCTAATGGAAGTTATGCGGTTGAGGTTGCTCAAAATGGTTGTGCAGAAACCTCAGCTTGTATAGTAGTTAATGGAGTAGGGCTATTGGAAAATAACTTATCACAGCAAGTTAATTTGTATCCCAATCCTACAAATGGAAACTTTTATATTGACTTAGGTGAGGCTTTTAAACAGGCAGAGATTCTGATATTTGATCTGAATGGGAGGGTTGTTTTTGAAAAAATAGTTACTAAAACACCATTGATCAACTTAAATTTTAAAGCCACTAATGGAGTTTATTTTGTTAAATTAATTACAGATGATGAACAAGCAGTTGTAAAACTTATTAAAAAGTAATCAGTGTCAGAAACAATCTGGGAGTAAATTCTCAGATTGTTTTTTTTGGATTGTTTTCTACTGGTTAATGGTTTAAGGATTGCAAAGAGCTACTGAAAACCAATGCAAAAATCCAAGTTTGATTAAGTTCGAGGCTAGAGTGAAAAATATTTAATGAGT
>CAMZLL010000109.1 GCA_947311505.1 uncultured Cryomorphaceae bacterium | reverse complement strand
TTTTTACCCTAATATTTTTATTTCAAAAAATATTTCAAAACATAACCCGATGATTACTAGTGATATAGCGTTTTATCGACAATACTCCAAATAATCATCGGGTTATGTTTTGAAATATTTTTTGAAATAAAAATATTAGGGTAAAAAAAGTCAAGTTGGGTTAAAAATGGTATTGACTCTAAGAGTTTGATAAGTCGTTGGCCGTACGGATACGTTGAAAAAAAGTCAAGTTGGGTTAAGTAAATTAATGCAGTCTGAAAAATAAAGTTTTTTACATTTGCACTGGAACATAGGATTTAGGTCTTTAGTTCCGACTCAATAGCCTTGATATTAGTTTATCGGGGCTATTCTGTTTTAAAGATAGTTTAATCAGTGTTTAAAAGGCGAGTAAGGTGTTGGTGTTTTGTATTTGTGGTATTTAGTTGATAAATTGTGATAGTTTCAATGATATATTATGATATAATCCCCTCGTTTCTTATTAGCTTGTTGTAAGGCTTGATACTTTTTTGTTGAGTTTTGAGTTTTTAACGGTGGTTTTGCTTCTGAATTTAAGTAAATGTTTTTATTAGGGTGCGTTTCTGTTTTTTAACTATTTTTGAATCAAATATTTAACCCAACATGACTTTAAAAAATCCAAACTTCCTTTATACAGGTTGATTCTTGGTGTCTGATTTATAATTCGGGTAACACGGATTTTAATCCTTAAATTCAAGTAGTGAATGCAACTTTTATATTTGAAAAGTTACAATTTGAAGGGGGGTATTTAAATGCCTCTTTAAGAGAAAAATTCATGATTTTTACTTCAAAATGCATCGTTTGATATTCCGTATAAAAAAGTATCTTTGCACTTTCAAATAAAACGCATGGAAGTAGAAAACAAAACAGAAGAACCAGAAGTAGATAGAAGAATCCGTAAACGCCTACGCAAAAATGTATGGCATGCCATGGAAGATTTTAATATGATAGAAGATGGTGACAAAGTTATGGTTTGTCTTTCTGGAGGGAAAGATAGCTATACAATGCTTGAGATATTGATGCATTATGAAAAATATAGCGACTTA
Source organism: uncultured Cryomorphaceae bacterium (assembly GCA_947311505.1). Classification (GTDB taxonomy): domain Bacteria; phylum Bacteroidota; class Bacteroidia; order Flavobacteriales_D; family Parvicellaceae; genus Parvicella. Next base: position 29,083 of record CAMZLL010000109.1, on the reverse strand, counting down.
GATTTTAAAATTGTAGCCGTTAACCTTGATCAAAAGCAACCTGGATTTCCTGAAGATACACTTCCAGCCTACTTTGAAAAACTCGGAGTTGAATATCAAATTATAGAGAAAGATACGTATAGTATTGTCAAAGAAAAAACACCCGAAGGTAAGACCACTTGTAGCTTATGTTCTAGGTTGAGAAGGGGAACGTTATACGAGCGAGCTGCCGAATTGGGGTGCAACAAAATAGCATTAGGTCATCATAGAGATGATATAATAGAAACTTTCTTTTTGAATATTTTCTTTGCCGGAAAGATGGAAACAATGCCTCCTAAATATCTTACTAATGACGAGCGTTTTACGGTAATTAGACCTTTGGCCTATTGCAAAGAAGAAGACATTATTCAATATTCTAAAGATGAAGGTCACCCAATAATACCTTGCAACCTTTGTGGAACACAACCCAATATGCAGCGGCAGATAATGAAAGCAATGCTTTCTACTTGGGGCGAAAAATACCCCAACAGAAAAGCAAATATATTCAATGCTCTTACCAATATAGCTCCTACGCATATGTTAGATCAAAGTTTGTACGACTTCAAAAACTTAAAATCTTTATTAATCAATCCAGATGAAGTAGAGGGGGAGGATATTGAAAAGTTTTTCTAACCTTATTTGATTATTTTCTTGGGTTTTAATCTTTCTTTAGCATACTTTTACTGCTTATAACAACATTACTCTTACTATCCTTCACACATAACACTACACACACACACAATATGAAAACTAGAAGAAGAACCAAAATAGTAGCTACCCTTGGTCCGGCTACAGCAACATACGATTCTATTAAGGAAATCATCGTTTCGGGCGTAAATGTTTGCCGACTAAACTTTTCGCATGGGGCACACGAAGATGTAATCAAGCTGATCAATATCATTCGACAAATAGATGATGAACTCGATTTGCACACATCTATACTTGGAGATTTGCAAGGTCCAAAAATACGTGTGGGCGAAGTTGAAAACAATGGAGTTGCCTTAAAACAGGGAGATGAACTAAAAATCACCACATCTCCATGTGTGGGAACTTCTGAAAAAGTCTATATCAGTTATCAGGAAATGCCCAAAGATGTACAAGCTGGAGAAATGGTGTTGATGGATGATGGAAAATTACAATTTGAAGTAGTGTCAACTAATTACAAAGATGAAGTAACTCTAAAAGTACTACATGGGGGAGTGTTATCATCGAAAAAAGGGGTCAATTTACCCAATACAAAAATTTCTCAACCTTGTCTTACTGAAAAAGATTTGAAAGATTTGGATTTTGCTCTAGAACACAACCTTGATTGGATAGGTCTTTCATTTGTTAGATCCGCGAGAGATATTATCGAATTAAAACATATTATTTCCTCTCGAAATAAACACAGTAAAGTAATTGCTAAGATTGAAAAACCTGAAGCGGTAGCCGAATTAGATGACATTATAAAAGTAACCGATGCAGTAATGGTAGCTCGTGGAGATCTCGGTGTGGAAGTACCAATGCAAGATGTACCACTAATTCAAAAAAACATAGTAGAGAAATGTAGAGCCAATGCAAAACCGGTAATTATTGCTACGCAAATGATGGAAAGCATGATAGAGAATATCAGTCCCACCAGAGCTGAGGTTACCGATGTGGCCAATGCAGTAATGGACGGTGCAGATGCGGTAATGCTAAGCGGGGAAACATCCGTAGGGGCGCATCCCAATGAGGTGATAAAAGCGATGTGCAAGATCATTCTAAAAATAGAAGACGATTATGCAGATATGTATGGGAAAGATATATTGCCAGAGAAAAACCAAGATCGATTTATCACTGATTCCATCTGTTTTGATGCATGTAGGTTGTCTAAAAGAGTGGAAGCAAAAGCTATCGTAACGATGACGCATTCGGGCTATACAGCATATAAAATTAGCAGTCAAAGACCGAAGGCAAATATTTTTGTATTCTCAGGAAACAAAAGATTATTATCAATGCTTTCGTTAGTTTGGGGTGTAGAAACATTCTATTATGACAAAATGGTAAGTACAGATCATACGATAGCTGACATAAAATATTTATTAAGAAAAAATGGTCACATTAAAACAGGAGAGTTAATTATCAATACTGCGTCAATGCCTATTGAAGATAAAGGAAATACGAATATGTTAAAACTCAGTTACATTGATTAAATTACCCCATAGTCAATTAGCGTTTTTTATTCACAATATTATTAACTAAATCAACGTTCTACCCCCTTGGACTTAAAAGTTTGAATTATGAATTATTTCAAAATGCTCTTCTTATTACTTGTGATATCAGTAACTGCTTTTGGGCAGCACACTATATCGGGATATGTGCAAGACGGGGCTACAGGAGAACCTTTGATTGGTGCTACCGTGTACGACACTTTATCTCAAAAAGGTACGACTACCAATGTGTATGGGTTTTACAGCATCACATTAAAAACGGATGCGGTAGTGCTTCAATACTCATTTGTAGGGTTTCAATCACAGGTTAGAGAGTTGGAACTAGTGGAAAATCAAAAAATTTCTATAGAGTTGCTAGAAATAAGCGAACTTCAAGAGCTCATTGTAAATGCATCTGAAAGGAATAAAATAGAAGATAATACGCAAATGAGTAGTCACGATATATCTATGGATAAAGTCAATTCCTTGCCTGCATTATTAGGAGAAAAAGATGTAATGAAGACCATTCAATTGCTGCCAGGTGTGCAAAGTGGATCTGAAGGGACTTCAGGTGTGTATGTAAGAGGTGGAGGCCCAGACCAAAACCTCATATTACTAGATGGAGTACCGGTGTACAATGCTTCGCACTTGTTTGGTTTCTTTTCGGTCTTTAATGCAGATGCTATCAATAGTGTACAATTGACTAAAGGTGGTTTTCCTGCTCATTATGGAGGTCGTTTATCTTCGGTTATTGATATCCGAATGAAAGAAGGGAATATGAAAAAATTTCATGGAGAAGGATCAATCGGTCTTATTGCAGCTAAACTATTATTAGAAGGTCCAATTATTAAAGATAAAACTTCTTTTGCTATTTCAGCACGAAGAACGTACATCGATTTGCTTGCAAGGCCGTTGATTAATAGCGCCAATGATGGGCAAGGAAATGCTGGTTATTTCTTTTATGATTTGAATGCCAAATTGAATCATAAATTTTCGGATAGAAGTAGGCTGTATGCGAGTGGGTATTTTGGAAACGATAAGTTTTATGTTAAGAGTAAAGATAAATATATAGATGCTGGTACTACTTATGAAAATAACGAGGACGCAGGATTAAACTGGGGTAATGCCATTGCTGCTTTGCGATGGAACTATCAACTTACACCAAAGTTGTTTAGTAACACTACCATAACTTATAGTAAATACAAGTTCAAAGTGGGGTTTGCCGCAGAAGAGATACGAACAAATAACACAGGAACAGTCAAAGATGAATATTCGTTTGCCTACTTGTCAGGCATTCAAGATTATGCTGCAAAAATAGATTTTGATTATACACCTCACCCTGATCATTTTATCAAATTTGGAGGAGGGTACACAATGCATACGTACACACCAGGAGTAAACCAATACAAACAAGATGCCTCTGGATTTGTTATTGACACCACCTTTGGATCAGACATTATATCTGCAGGAGAATTTTGGGGCTATGTAGAGGATGATTTTAAAATATCCACCAGACTGAAGGTTAATTTAGGTTTGCATTTTGCAGGGTTTGTGGTTAATAATACTACTTATACCTCGCTACAGCCTAGAATTGCAGCTAGATATATGCTTAACGAAAATAGTTCCTTGAAAGCTTCGTATTCTAAAATGACGCAATACCTCCATTTGCTTTCCAACTCTGGAATAGGATTGCCTACCGACTTATGGGTGCCTCCAACTGATAATGTAAAACCACTTGATGCGCATCAGGTTGCTCTCGGATACGCACAGACACTTGCTAAAAAATACCAAATTAGCGTGGAAGGATACTACAAAACAATGAGTAATCTGATAGAATATAAAGATGGTGCAACATTCTTTGGAAATGATCAATCATGGGAAGATAAAGTGGAGGTAGGAAAAGGTTGGTCGTATGGAGCCGAATTTATGATCGAGAAGAAAGTAGGAAAAGCTACTGGGTGGATTGGTTATACCTTATCTTGGAGCAATCGTCAGTTTGATAATCTCAACTTTGGAAAGCCGTTTCCATATAGATATGATCGTAGAAATGACATTGGCGTAGCATTTACGTATGAGTTCACGGAGAGCATAGATATCGGAGTAGTTTGGATTTACGGCACCGGAAATGCATTTACTTTAGGAACAGAACGGTATTTGGCATTAGATCCTAGTAGTCTTAATGCTAATATATTTGGAGGGGGGGCAGAAATAGAACATATAGAATCTCGCAACAATTATCGAGCACCTTCATATCATAGACTTGATACTGGAATTAACTTTCATAAAAAGAAAAAATGGGGAGAACGAACCATTAGCTTAGGTGTTTATAATATGTACAATAGGCAAAATCCGTTCTACCTATATTTTACACAAGACGATGGCGGAAACAAACGATTGGCTCAGGCGAGTATTTTTCCGTTAATCCCTTCGTTTACATATAGTTTTAAATTTTAATATTATGAAACAGATTCAAATAAGTACTATCGTTTTTGCACTCATTTTATTCGTAGGGGTTTCATCTTGTGAGAAATATCTTGATTTTGAAGTGAAAGACAAAACCTCTAAATTAGTAGTCAATAGTCTTATGGATGGTGACAGTTTGTTTAGTGCAAATATTTCACACAGCCTTAACATTTTAGACGATGGAGAACTCAAGCACATAGAATCGGCATCTGTGAAGATACTAGATGCTGACGACAACCTAGTAGAGATTCTGACACACACTACTAATGGCAACTATATAGGCGCAACAAAACCTTTGGGTGGAATTAGTTATAAAATAGAAGTGAGTGCTCCAGACTACGCTACCGTAACGGCTACCGACAAACTTCCTGCAACGATCAATATAATATCTGCCGATACATTGGGTAAAATAGATGCAGATGGAGATAGTGTCTTACAGATTACCATTAAATTTCAGGACGAATCTTCTGTTACCAATAGATATATCCTTGAACTCTACACTGCGGATATTATCTCAGGAGCATTGTTTATGCGTCCTGCCTCTTTTAGTTCTAGCGACATTTCATTAGGGGGTAGCGGGGGGCTGGGAGGAAGTGATACTTACTTTTATAGACAGGCGATTTTTACCGATAATTTATTTGACGGAACCATAAAAACATTAGTCATCACAACCGAGGATACTCGTGCGTATGATAGCTTTTTGCAATTGACGCTTTCTAATATTTCTAACCCCTGGTACGAATACAGAAGAACTGTCGAGGCGCATCTAGCTAATCAAGGAAATCCTTTTTCACAACCTGTTATAGTTTATAACAATATCGAAAATGGTTTTGGAATATTTGGTGGGAAAATGAGCACTCGGAAGAAAATTTCATATTAATTGACAATTCAATTAAATGGAATTGTACATTTGCCATTTCCTATGGAAGATTTAAACTTACATACAGACAAGGAGTCCTTTTTTAGAGATGCTTACCTGCATTATCTGTTAATGTATGGTAAAGAACCGGTAACTGTTTATGGATTTTGCAAAGAAATAAAAGTAGAAGAGGCACAGTTTTATAATTACTTCAATTCTTTTAAGTCTTTGGAAAAGAAAATTTGGCAACAATTTGTTATCAATGTTTTGAGTGTGCTTGAAAATGATGACAATTATAGTCAATATTCTGCATACGAGAAGTGGCTTTCATTTTTGTACACCTTAATCGAAGAATTTAAAACTCAACGCAGCTTTGTGGTTCTTAGGTGTCAAGACTTAGAATTAAAAAACCTTCATCCATGGTTTTTAGATGGCTTCAGGACTTCGCTCAATGCTTTTTCTAAAACCCTAATTAACGATGGGCTAGATAGTACAGAGATAGCGTCCCGACCAATCATTACTTCAAAATACAATGAAGTACTTTGGTTTCAGTTTCTCTACATCACTAGAGTTTGGGTCAACGATGAATCAGCTGATTTTCAAACAACCGATGCTGCTATAGAGAAATCTAGCGTATTGCTTTTTGAATTGATGAAAAAAGGACCAGTAGATATGCTTATAGATTTTGGTAAATTCATGTATCAGAATAAGGCGTATTAATTCATTAAAAAACACTGAGTTGAGTCAGGTATTGCGGAGTGCAACAATAATACATTTACCTTAGTTTTTCATGATGATTTTAATGGCAGTTCTTTAGATTTATCAAAATGGGAGCTTCAAACAAGTAGTCAAGGTTCTTTTTATCCACCTTCTATATAGGCGTGATGAACAAATTAAATACAAAATACATCTCAATCTGACTAATAATGTTGTATATTTGACGTTAAATAAAACTTTTGACATGATAGATAATGCGAGTGGAGTTTATATTTTGAAAATTTAAAACTTAAATAACAATTCTGAAACGATAAAAAACTAATGCATGTTTTTAAAAAAATATCACTTTTTTTGTGCTTGTTCTCAACTGTTTACAGTCAAGGCAAAGACGTGCAAGATTCATTAGTTTTAAATTTTATTAAAAATTCTTCAGTTCATTTATTAACAAATACTCCTGTAAATTATAAAATAGATTTCGGATATGGAGGAGGGGTTGTTTTTTACAAAAACAAAAACAAACACTGGGTTAGAAACTTGAGTTTAGAATATGTTTATAGTAAAATCCCATTAGAGAAAATGACAATAGATCGTCATACAACTATTCAGGTAACTGAGAGTACACTTTCAAATCTTTCGTTATCCTATTTTTATGATTACAACATAATAAGCAAAAAGAATTCTGTTTTTATCTTTAGTGGATTTTACTTTAACCTATTTAATAGGTTGGCAATAAAAGGAACGCAGTCCACTTCTTATCCAAATTCATATAGAATAGTAGAAAATAGCAACTATAATCAAGTAAAAAGGTCAAAAGAGGATGTTGGGTTGCTTTTTGGGTTGGGAATATCTACCAAATTAAAAGACATAAATGGCATAGCGTTAAGAGCTAGTTATAATCATGGTTTTTTGGATATTACAAGTTCAGATTATAACTACACTACTAATAGGTATTTTAAGCTTTCTATTGGTTATTTTTTTTAGTACTATCGTTCAACATTAGAAAACTATTTCTAACCATAATTCATTTAGCTCAACGATATTTTTAACATAAGCTTAAATCATATTATAGGCTTGTTGTGACTGGTTTAAAATCATCAAATATATCAAGCCGTATCTAAGGATTAGATATCTTCTGAGCAATAGCAATTGTATTGCTTTTTTGAAAAACCGATAACCAACTTGAGGGAAAGATTTTAAAATGCAGTGTCGCTTGTTTTTATTCGTGTGGATGTTGATGTGTGTAGTAGGGTTGTGTAATAAATTCGTTGTAATCTTCATAAAGACTAAAAAAACACTATTTTTACAGCTTGTTTGAAATTTAAAAGAACATTGAGATGCTATTAAAAAATTTTTACACCATAAAAAGTAAGAACTTAGAAGGGGAAACAAAAAAATATGAGGTGCTCATCAATAAGGAGCATGATATATTTTTAGGTCACTTTCCAGATAATCCAGTTATGCCAGGTGTTTGTATGATTCAAATTATAAAAGAATTGACAGAGGAATTAGTAGGTAGATCTCTTTTTATGGAGAAATGCTCCAACGTTAAGTTCACTGCATTGATTAATCCTCAGGTCAATAATTTGTTGTCATTAGATATTACGATTAAAGAAGTAGAGGGTAAGTTTAAAATTAAAAACAGCACCTCTTTTGGAGAAACCGTTGCCCTAAAACTATCAGCAGTATATTCTTAACCATTAGCTTAATTTGATGAAAACACTAGTCTTATTTATATTGGCTTCTATTTGTATGGGTTCTATTAACATCCAATCGGTACGGTCGGATTATAAAAAAGCGTCTTTTTCTGTAGAACAAACTACCATGTTTCACGAAAAGTTAAAAGCTGTTTCAGAGACAAGCTCGATTGAATTAAGAGCGTATCAAGGGGCTAGTTTTGCTCTGATGGCTAAGTATGAACAAGATATTAAAAACAAGACCTCTTTGTTTAAGAAGGGAGTCGCCATTATAGAAAAGACCATTCATGATGCTCCAGCTAATGTAGAGCTTCGTTTAATTCGATTAAGTGTACAGCAGAATGCGCCCAAAATCATGAAATACAAACGAAATATAGAAGAAGATAAAGCTTTTATCTTTAATTCTTTTTCAAAAATAAAATCAGCAAATCTAAAAAGCTACATTAAAGATTATATCAATGAATCGGGTCATTTTACGAATGAAGAAAAGAAGAATTTAGATAAGTAGGTTGATATGAGCGAGTTGCAGGGGGAAAATATATCAGACAAAATTGCAAGGCTAAAATGTTGTGTGATTATTCCTACGTATAACAATGAGAATACATTGAGGCGAGTAATTGATGGAGTGTTGTTGCTAACCAATAATGTGATAATAGTCAACGATGGTTGTACCGATTCTACACCTGAGATACTAAAAGAATACCCACAAACCACTCAAATTCACTTTCCTGAGAACAAAGGCAAAGGGATAGGTTTGCAAGAAGGTTTTAAAAAAGCATTGGAACTTGGGTATGAATATGCGGTAACCATAGATTCTGATGGGCAACATTACCCAGACGACATACCTGTATTTGTAGAAGAATTAGAAAAAGAACCCAATGCCTTGATTATTGGAGCGAGAACCATGACCGGAGATTCTGTCCCGAAGTCCAGTAGTTTTGGGCATAAGTTTTCAAACTTTTGGTACTGGGCAGAAACAGGCGTAAAGTTAACAGACACACAATCTGGATTTAGATTGTACCCCATCAAAGTGATGAAGGATATAAAGTTCTATACTTCGAAGTTTGAATTTGAAATAGAAAATATAGTGCGTCCATCTTGGCGGGGTGTAGTCGTTAAAAACATCCCCATAAAAGTATTGTACGATCCAGATGAACGTGTTTCTCATTTTCGGAAATATCATGATTTTGGTAGGATTACGATCTTAAATATTTGGCTCTTGGTAATTGCTTTTTTATATATAAAACCCCGGGACTACTTTCGGAAACTTTCCAGAAAAGGCTTCAAACGTTTTTTTAAGGAAGACTTCCTTCATAGTTCTGATTCTCCAATGAAGATTGCATTATCAGTAGTGTTGGGAGTCTTCTTCGGAATAGCACCCTTTTGGGGATTTCAAACCTTAATTGTGGTATCATTATCTGTATTGTTCAAGCTGAATAAAGTCATCTCTTTTGCAGCTTCCAATGTTAGTATAGCTCCTATGATTCCCGTTATAGTGATTGCTAGTATCAAGGTTGGAAGTTGGATTTTTGATACAGACACGAGTATAGATTTAGATAACTTTGTGCACAATTTAAAACTGTTAACCAATGTAAAAGAATATCTTGTGGGTAGTTTTGTTTTGGCAGCAATAGCATCGCTGTCTTTAGGAACACTTACATTTGGAATACTTAAAATTGCAAGAAGAAATAATGGGTAGCTACTTTTATAAAATATACACTTATTTTCATGATAAGAAAATAGCATTCATAGGATTGTTATCTTTGGTTGCAGTGGGGATGCTTTTAATTGCATTAAATTTAAACTTAGAAGAAAATATCTCAAAATTGATTCCCAAATCCGAGGATTCAGAAACACTCAATAAGGTGTTGGAAAATGTAGATTTTTCGGATAAGATTATTGTCAATATTTATTCGAAAGATTCGCTTAATGCAGATCAGCTAACGGAGTATGCATCCGAATTGATTGATAGTTTAAATGCAAGTTGCTCTGACTTTATAGCAAGTATTCAAGGAGAGATTAGCGATGATAACATGTCTGAAACGTTTGATTTCTTGTATCAACATCTGCCCTTATTTTTAGATGCAAAAGATTATCAATCAATAGCCAATAAAATACACCCCGATAGCATACCCGAATACATAAAAGGAAATTACAAAACCTTGATTTCTCCTACTGGTCTTTTTGCAAAGAAAATCATTCGAAAAGACCCTTTTGGTATGTCGTTTATGGCACTCAAAAAATTAGAAGAACTTAAAATATCAGATGATTTTGATGTGTATAATGGATTTTTGTTGTCCAAGGATAAGAAAAATGTATTGCTATTTATAAAACCAGCATTAGCCTCAAACGAAACCGATGGAAATACAGATTTTGTTGCGCAACTTTACGAAATTTCAGCTGCTTTAAATGCGAAGTATGAAGGAGTGGCTTTTGGAGAATACTACGGCTCTACCGTTATAGCAGTGGCGAATGCCAGTCAGATAAAACACGATATTAGATTTACCGTTTCCATAGCTATGGGCTTGTTGCTGATTATTTTGGTGTTGTTTTATAGAAAGATATATATCCCTTTGGTGCTCTTTACACCTACTGTATTGGCAGCGTTGTCTGCTCTTGTGGTTCTTTATTTTTTAAGAAATGAAATATCCGCCATTTCCATAGGTATAGGTTCGGTGCTGCTCGGGATAACGTTGGATTTTTCATTGCACATTCTTACGCATTATAGGAGTATTCAAGATCCTAAGAAACTATACCAAACGGTAACGCTGCCCATTTTAATGAGTAGCTTTACTACCGCTGTTGCTTTTTTGTGTTTGGTCTTCTTAAAGTCTCAAGCACTACAAGACTTAGGAATATTTGCAGCTGTAAGTGTCCTCAGTTCTTCCTTTTTTGCTTTGATAGCTATTCCTATTTTGTTCAATCCAAAAACTAAGGAAAAAGAAAGTAAAAAATCTAACGTTAATATTTTGGAACGTTTGGCAGGTTTTGACTTTCACAAAAGTAAAATTGCAATTGCTATTTTAGTGGCGTTGTTGATTACCAGTGCATTTACTTACAGTAAGGTTTCGTTTGATAAGGATTTGTCCAAGATGAATTATCAAGAGCCCGAAACGCTACTTGCAGAACAGCATTTGGAAGATATCCTAAATCTATCTTCTCGATCTGTGTATCTAGTGAGTTATGGAAGTAACGAATCGGAAGTGCTTCTTGCTAACTCTGAGATAAATACCATTCTAAAAAAACAAAAAGAAGCGGGAAATATATTGAGTTATAGCTCGATTGGTGCTTTAGTGCTGTCTGAAGATACGCAAAACGAAAAAATAGCAAAATGGAAGGACTTGTGGAATGCAAAAGCAAAAGATAGTTTGAAATCTCGCTTGATAAATGGGGGAACTGCTGTAGGTTTTGATGCAACAACTTATGAACCTTTTTATAAATTGATAGATGAAGAATACGCTCCATTGGGAATAGGAGATTATAAAACAATAAAATCTTTTTTTGTAGGCGAGTTTATCAATGTAGATTCGGACTTTAAAACTGCTGTTAGTATCGTGAAGTTAGAGGAGGGGGAAAGCGAATCGTTGGAGATGTTAATCAAGGAAATACCGAATACTATTCTGGTGGATAGAAGCAGGATTAATGAGACGTTTTTAGGAGGGCTTCATGATAATTTCTCAACACTAATCAACTATTCTTTATTAGCTGTGTTTCTTATTTTATTACTCTTTTATAGAAAGCTGGGGTTAACTGTTTTTACAATGGTTCCTATCATAGTTACTTGGTTTATCACTTTGGGAATTATGGGGGTCTTGGGCATACAATTTACGATTTTCAATGTTATCATTTCTACCTTTATTTTTGGCTTAGGAATAGACTATAGTATCTTTATGACCAATGCATTGATAGAAGATTATACCTATGGAACAAAAGAAGTAACCACTTACAAAGTGTCGATAGTACTATCAGTTATTACTACCATCTTAGGTATTGGTGTTTTGATATTTGCCAAACATCCTTCTCTTATTTCTATCGCATCTCTTTGTTTGATTGGAATCGTTATTTCGCCCTTGGTTACGTTTATCGTTCAGCCTTTGTTGTTTAATTTTTTAGTGGGGAGAAGGGTTAAAAAAGGGTATGCGCCTTTGGAGTTTTTGTCCTTTTTTGTTTCTATTTATTCACTGACTTTATACATTTCAGGAGGATTGTTATTGTCGTTGTTTAGTATGGTTTTGTTGCCGATAATTCCATTGGCAAAAGCTAGTAAAATTCGTAGGATGCATAAGATGTTGGCAAGTCTCCAACGTGCGATTATTTATACCAATCCTTTGATAAAAAAGAGGATTGTCAATATCGGTAAAGAAGACTTTAAAAAACCTGCAATCATAATAGCCAATCACTCCTCTTCTATAGATGTGATTATTATTGGAGCGGTAGCGGATAATATCGCATTTATTGTGAATGATTGGGTTTATAAATCTGCTATTTTTGGTAAAATGGCACAAGCTCTTGGTTTTTTCCCTGTGTCTAAAGGTGTAGAAGAAGGAATTGCACAATTGCAGGAAAAAGTGGATGCAGGATATTCTCTGATGATATTTCCAGAAGGAACTCGTTCTAAAACCAATAAAGTTGAGCGATTTCATAAGGGGGCATTTTACATGCAAGAACAATTAAAATTGGATATATTGCCTCTGTACTATCACGGTAATGCAGAATTGATGATCAAGAATGATTTTGTAATGAATAAAGGAACGCTTACTTTAAAGGTGGGTGAGCGAATCGCCTATAATGACAAATCTTTTGGTAATAACGCTCGGGAAAGAACAAAAAATATAAGCACCTTTTATAAGAAGGAGCTGCTAAAACTCAGAACAGAATTAGAAGGGGTAGATTATTTCAAGAGGATTCTTTTTGCCAATTATTCATTTAAAGAAGCTGCTATTCAAAAACAAGTAAAGCAAGATTTTATAAGCAATAAACAAGCTTATTTAGAATTGACAAATTATCTACCTATGAAAACTCGGATTTTACATCTTGGTCATGATTATGGTCAGATAGATATTCTATTGTTGTCTAAGTCTATCGATCGGAAAATAACGAGCTTGCTGCAAGATGATACTATCGGGAAAATTGCAAAAAACTGCTACGTTACTCAATATCGAAAATGTAAATATGTGCACAGTCTTGCGCATGAAAATATAGAGCATTTTGATTATTTATTGCTTTCTCATGTTGATCAAATAAATACATTGAAACGATTGGATGTGCCAAAAGGAATTTTGATTTTGGCATTTAATATTAACAGCGTTGAGGTGAGAGATTTAAAACTTAAGTATAGTACAACAGAGATTACTGCATCGATTACCTTATTGTCTAAACTTTAAATTTAAAAAAACATCACGTAAACAAGAAGTTTCCTTAAATTTGAAGTTCAGAACTTAATTTTTTAAAAAGAACTACTTGTGAAACAAAAATACGATGCAGTCATAGTCGGGTCAGGATTAGGAGGGTTGGTGACCGCTACCATACTAGCCAAAGAGGGTAAAAAGGTTTGTGTATTGGAGAAAAACAACCAGTATGGAGGTAATCTTCAGATATTTGTTAGAGATAAATCTATTTTTGATACCGGGGTGCATTATGTAGGCGGACTTGATGAGGGGCAAAATTTACATCAGTATTTTTCCTATTTAGGGATAATGGATGAGCTGGAATTACAAAGGCTAGATGATGATAAGTTTGATGTTATTACTTTTGATGGGGATGATACCGAATATAAACATGCACAAGGATATGATAATTTCATAGCATCACTTTCGGAACAGTTTCCAGATGATATACCAGCTATTGTAGCGTATTGCGATAAGTTACGAGAGGTTTGTGCTAGTTTTCCACTTTATAACGTAAACAGTAGTAAAGATTATGATTTTGATGTTTTAGGACTGAAAATAGTAGATTTTTTAGATTCAATAACAGATAATGAACTGCTTAAAAGTGTGTTGGCTGGATCAAATTCACTTTATGCTGGAGATTTGAATACCCCGCTTTATGTTCACGCATTGGCAATCAACTCCTATATAGAAAGTTCATACAGATGTAAAAATGGAGGAGGGCAAATCGCAAAGCTTTTAATCAAGCAAATACGAGCCCATGGCGGAGAGCTGTATAAGTATCAAGATGTAAAGCGTTTTAATTTTGAGGATAAAAAAATAGTTTCTGTTACCACAAAGAATGGGGATGTAATAAAAGGAGATTTGTTTGTGTCTAATGTAGATCCAAAAGTAACCATGCGTATGCTAGGGGAAAAAGGGGGGCAAGGTATGCGAAAATCTTATTTGAAACGAATAGAAGATATTGAAAGTGTAGTTTCTAGTTTCTCTATTTACATAGTATTTAAGCCCAATACGTTTAAGTATATGAATTACAACTACTATCACTTCAAAGATCCAAAACAAATTTGGGATGTAGAAAACTATACTGATGAGGACTGGCCTCGTGGATACATGCTTTCTATGGGAACTCGTAAAAAACAAGGAGAATGGGGAGAGAATATGATCGGAATGACCTATATGAAGTATGATGATGTGAAGCAGTGGAAGGATACTTTTAATACAGTAAAGGAAAAAGGAGAGCGAGGAGATTCTTACGAAAAATTTAAAGCAGAAAAAACCGAATTATTTATCAAAGAGATAGAAAAGAAATTTCCTGATATTCGAACATGTATCGAGTCTATTCATACTTCTACACCATTGTCTTGGAGAGATTATATTGCTTGTAATGAAGGGGCAATGTATGGCTACAAAAAAGATGCAGATCATACCATGAAAACGTTTATCTCACCAAAAACTAAAGTGAAAAATTTATTTTTAACAGGGCAATGTCTTAATATGCATGGAATTCTAGGAGTTACTATAGCGGCTATTCTTACTTCTACCGCGATAGTAGGTAGAGAACAATTATTAAAATCAATACATGATTCACTTGGGATTACTAAGTAGCAAAAGAATACTGATATTCGTATTTGTGGGCTTGTTCGTTTCTTGCGGAATAAAAAAGTCAATAAATGATCGTCCAGACTGTTCTATGTATCTCTTGGAATCTACAAAAAGGGTTGTTCAAAACGACTCTTTATTTTTCAAAGGGAGCAATAGCTTACGCAAAAATCAATACGGACAATGGGAGTTGGTAGCTTCGGGTAATCCACTTGCATTGGGAGATAATATAGGCGTGTTGACGGCAGAATTGATGAAGAAGCAAGAGCGTATTTTCTTTTCTAAAATTAACGAAATCATTCCTTCAGCGTCTAAGCAAAACTTGATTCGTAGTTTTTTGAAAATTTATAATCGAAAAATATACAAACACGTAAAAGAAGAATACAAAATAGAAATAGTAGGCTCCTCAAAATACAACTCTGACAATTATAATGATATAGCACCCAAATACCTGAGAAGTTTGTACCTGCATGGTGCTCACGATATTGGGCACGCATTACAAGATCTAGCGTTAGTTGGCTGTACGTCATTTGCTGTATGGGGAGGCAAAACACCAGATGGCGAGCTACTAATAGGTCGTAACTTTGATTTTTATGTAGGCGATGAATTTGCCGAAGAAAAGATCATCTCCTTTATAGCACCTGATAGTGGCTATAAATTTATGAATGTTTCTTGGGCAGGAATGATAGGTGTGATGTCTGGTATGAATGAAAAAGGAATAACCGTTACCATGAATGCTGGTAAGTCAACCATTCCATTGAAGGCGAAAACACCAGTATCTTTGGTAACGAGAGAAATACTTCAATACGCTTCAAATATTGACGAAGCTATCAAAATAGCGAAGAGTAGAGAAGTTTTTGTGTCTGAGTCTATTATGGTAGGAAGTGGGAGTGAAAATACAGCCGTTTTGATCGAGATGTCACCAAAAAAAATAGGTGTTTATAAAGTTGAAAACTCTTCTCAATTGTTATGCTCCAACCATTTTCAAAGCGAAACATATAAAAAAGATAAAAGAAACACCAACCATATTGTGGAAAGTCATTCTAAATATAGATACGATAAATTGACTGGTTTATTAGCATATGAAGATGTGGTAACGCCTAGAAAAGCGGTAGCAATTCTCCGAAACAAAACAGGATTAAATGATATACCTCTTGGCTATGGAAATGAAAAGGCATTGAATCAAATGTTAGGGCATCATAGTGTGGTTTTTTTGCCAAAATCTAGAATTGTTTGGGTTTCTGCCAATCCCTATCAGCTTGGAGATTTTGTAGCCTATCAATTAGATAGTGTTTTTGCACATGCTACTTCAAGCCGAACAACACTTTCCGAATTAGACTTACATATCGATAAAGACCCTTTTATGTTAACTTCTTCTTATCGAGATTATGAGACATATCGAATAGAATTTTTAAATTTGCAGCAACAAATTAATAAAGAAGATCGTGTAGGGCAACTCGATTTTGATAGGGTGATAAAACTGAATCCTGAATTTTGGGAGGCCTACAATTTAGCAGGTCGTTATTTTTATGACAAAAAGCAATACAAAATAGCAGAACGTTATTACTCTAAAGCATTGACCAAAGAAATAACAACACTGCCTGAGCGAGAGTTTATTGAAAAACAGTTGAAAAAGATAAAACGTAAATTATAATGATTTCAGAGATAGAATTCAAATCAATTACTGAGATTGAAAAATTTCAAGAAGAAAAATTGCAAAAGGTAGTTTCTTATGCTGCTTCTCATTCTGCGTTTTATAAAAAAGTTTTTGCACGACAAAACATCAAGGTAGACAGCATTAAGACACTCGCTGATTTGGTGAAGATACCAGTTACCACAAAAGAAGATTTACAAAAATATAACGATGATTTTATCTGTGTTCCTAAAGCAGAAATAGTGGATTATGTAACGACTTCAGGAACGACAGGGGATCCTGTTTTTTTTGGTCTTACTGATAAGGACTTAGACCGGTTGGCGTTTAACGAAGCGATCTCTTTTGCTTGTTCGCAAGTGCAAAAAGGAACAACGATTCAGTTAATGACTACTATTGATAGACGATTTATGGCTGGGCTTGCTTATTTTTTAGGGGCTCGAAAGTTAGGGGCTGGCATTATTCGTGTAGGGGCTGGCATTCCTGAGTTACAATGGGATTCAATTCTAAAATTTAACCCCACAACCATAATCACTGTTCCCTCTTTTATATTGAAATTAATTGAATACGCTAAGCAAAATAATATAGACATTAATACGACCTCCGTAAAATCAGCAATTTGCATTGGAGAACCCCTCAGAAATCAAGACTTTTCTGACAATGTATTGTCTAAGAAGATTCTCAAAGATTGGGATATTAAACTCTATTCCACCTATGCATCTACTGAGATGAACACCGCTTTCGCTGAATGCGAACATCAATTAGGAGGACATCATCACCCAGAATTAATAATAGTAGAGGTTTTGGACGAAGATAATCAACCTGTGGAAAAGGATGAAGAAGGTGAGTTGGTAATCACTACTCTTGGAGTAGAAGGAATGCCGTTGATTCGTTTTAAAACAGGAGACGTGGTCAGGGCGCATTACGAAGCGTGCAAATGTGGAAGGAGCTCACTCCGTTTAGGTCCAGTGATAGGGCGTAAAAAACAAATGATAAAATATAAAGGAACTACATTGTACCCTCCCGCAATGTATGATTTGCTAAATGATTTTGAAACTATAAAACATTATACCATTGAAATAGATAGCAACGACATTGGCACGGATGAGATTACTATCAATATTCACACTACTCACGAATCTGATAAGTTAATCAGAAAATTAAAAGATCATTTCAGAGCCAAGTTAAGAGTTGCACCACAAATTAAATTTGTGTCGAAAGAGGTGATTTTGAAAATTAAATTCCCTCAAAACAGTAGAAAGCCTACTCTATTAGTCGATAAACGAAATTTAAAAACAAACAATTAAGTGATGGAAGAATTAGCAGATTCTATAGCTCCTTATTCAAACGAGCAGATTACAAAAGCCTTGAAATGGTTAGAAACTAATGATGAGTTTATAAAAGGTGTTTTGTATTTCTATCCAGATTGGTCGCCTGATATTGTTATTGAAAAATTGCGGTCTTGTCATTCTTGCTCAGATTTTCAAGTAACGTTCATCGAAATGATCATTAAGAATTCCATTTCTCAAACTATGGATTCCTTTGAGATTTTAGGTCTTGACAAAATTAAAAAACCTAATGTACTATACATTTCCAATCATCGAGACATTTTTTTAGATTCTGCCTTATTGCAAAATCATCTTTGGGACATCGATCGCCCGTTTACAGAAATATCTTTGGGAGATAACCTTATGGTGCATCCTACCATGCTGGCTGTAGCAAAGTTAAATAGTATGTACACCATACGAAGAAGTGTTAGCCGTTCAGAAATGCTGCAAAACTCGCTTGATTTGTCTGCTTATTTACGGGAGTCTATTACCATTAAAAAGGTGTCTTCTTGGATTGCACAAGGCAATGGAAGAACAAAAGACGGAAATGACGTAACCGCAACAGGTTTGATAAAGATGCTTATGCTTAGTGGCGGAAAGGACATGAAAAAAAACATTTCAGATCTTAATATTGTCGTTTCTACTATTTCTTTTGAGTACGAACCGCTAGCTTTTGAAAAAGCTACAGAATTAGACAGTATCGAAAGAACAGGAGCTTATGTGAAAAAAGAACACGAAGATTTGCGTAGTGTGGTGCAGGGGATTAAAGAATATAAAGGAAACGTATTGTTGCGATTTGAGTCTTTGGACGTTGATAGAATTACGTTTACCAATAACAGGAACAAAGACGTAGCTTCCGTTGCGACAGAGATAGACAGAATAACTTACAAGAATTATAAGCTTTGGAAGACTAATTTCATGGGGTATGATTTGAAAACGAATTCCACTAAATATCAGAGTGAATATGGAGATACGGATTTAGAAACATTCAAAATCTACCTATCTAAAGCAAAAACTGAAGGTGTTTATCAGCGATTATTGGATATTTATTCCAATCCTGTTGTCAACTTTGAAAAGCAACTTTAAATTGAATATAGGGCATCTTACTTTAAAGATGCTCTTTAGTCTATTTCAAATCCAATTACCATTACATCATCAAATTGTTCTTTGTCCCCCTTCCATTTATTGAACTCATTCGCAATCTCTGTTGGATGATTTTCAGGTTTTTTAGAGCCTAAGTTTTTGAGCATTTCTTTGAAGGGTTTGTAGTAGTATTTTTTTCCTTTTTCTCCACCTTTTTGATCGGGGAAGCCATCAGAAAACATATAGACTCTGTCGCCAGACGCAACTTTTACAGAGGTTTCTTCAAAAGGTATTGTTGGTTTGTCTGTGAGCACACCAACAGATCGTCTAGTAGCTTTTAGTTCTGTTAATTCTCCTGACTGTACCAAATAGGAGTGGTTTCTAGCACCTGAGAATAGTATGGTTTTAGTTGCTCGATTATAATTAATAACCGAGACATCCATTCCGTCTTTAAATTCGGAATTATCTAGGTTTCTTTCGAGTAATTTTGAGGTCAGAATGGCGCAAATAGATTCTAATATAGCACTAGGGCTTGTTATTTTCTCATCGGCTACTACCTTGTCTAAAATGGTGCTAAATATTATAGACATAAATGCACCAGGCACACCATGTCCAGTACAGTCTGCTGCTATTACTATTACTTGACTTCCTATTTCATGGTACCAAAAGAAATCGCCACTTACATGATCTTTAGGATTGAGATAGATAAATGAGTTTTTAGTAACCTTACCAAATTGACTATGAGAGGGTAAAACCGATTGCTGAATTCTGGTAGCATAATCTATACTCTGTTGAATATTTTTACTTTGCTCTAAAATTTCATCATGTTGAAGCGTGATTTCTTCTTTTTGTTTTAGTATCTCAGCGTTTTTAGCTTGCAAAGCTTTATTTGATTTTCGCTTGCCTAGGAAGGCAAGTAGAATTAAAAATGCAATAATACCTAGAGCTCCCAGACCGATAAGTAACCTTTGTCCTTTGATGCTTTCAGCTTCAGCAGCAGCTTTTGCTGCTTTTTCTGCTGCTTCAGCACTTTCTTTTTTTGCTATTGCTTCGGCCTTTTCGGCATTTAGTTGCTCGGCTTTGGAGTTGGCAAGCTCTTCAGCGGCTATTGCTTTTTCTTTTTCTGCGTTGGCTAGTTTGGCATCATCAAGGGCTGCTTTTTCTTTTAGAGCTGCTAATTGCATCTCTTCACTCATGTTTTCAATTTCTGCTAGAGACTTTGCATGTTTGTTTTCAATCATGCTAATGTAATTCTCTTGTTCTTCTTTTTGTTCTTTTTGAAAACCCGTACTATTGTCAACGGTTTCATTGCTGTTGACCATTTCTAAAGATTTTTCAATCTTTTTTATTTGTTTTGAAAGATTGTATTCTTCTGCTTTTTGGAGGGCTTTTTGGAGGGCTTTTTCAGATGCTTTATAGTCTCCATAATTAGAGTATAAAGCCCCTATGGTTGATAAACATTTTACTTCATCGTTCTCTTTTCCTGCTTTATTGAATTTTTTTGCAGCTTTTTCATACCAAGCTATCGCATCTTTTGTTTTCCCCATTTTATTATAGGTAAGCCCTATTCCCGATGCGCAATAGGCAGCTTGCTTATGTTTGTTTTCTGCACTAAAAGCGGTATAGGATTTTTTGTTGTGAGTAATGCTTTCTTTTTTGTTTCCTTTTTTCTCATAAGCATCTGCTATGATACCTTCAACCATAGCATAGTTTTCTTGGTCTGTTGATTTGAAATATGAAGCAGCATCTTTTCCATAGTTTATTGATTTGTCGTATTTCTTTTTAACGAAATAAGTATTGGCTAATATTGCACTTGCACTTGCGGCTACTGTTTTATTTCCAAATTCTTCACCTATGTCAAGTGCGTCTTTTGCATAGGAAATTGAGTTGTCTGGCTCATCGTCTGATAATAGGTTTGCGAGTTGAAGTTCAAAACTTGCTTTTTGTAATCCTGAACTGCTGCCAATTTTATTTTTTAGCTCTTGTACGTTTTGTCCAAATCCTACTACGTGCATTCCTAATGCTACTAATAGGGTTAAGGTTAATTTTAGTAATGTGTTCATATTAGTTGTTAGTTTGTTCTTGTTCGCATGCAAAGATAGCATCAGAGGTTGCTTTTATTTGGTCGTCTAGTCTCAGTAGAGATGCAAGTGCCACTTGGGAATAATTTTGACTGGCGTTTTTAAAACCTCCCCATTCGCTTTGCCACATTTTGGTAATGAGTTTTTGACCGCCATAGGTAGGTTTTATGCTTGTAAGTAGCCCATCTACGTTTCCAGCTCCTGCATGATAAATGTGTAGCACAAATAATCGAAACCATAAATCTGTTTCTACATAAGCAATGTTATGTTTTTCTAAAATTCTTTTGGCTTGTGGTATGCATGTTTTTCGAATTAAACTGGCTGCGCCCATGGCCGATTTGTCAAAATCTTTTCGTTCGTCTATTTTACTATTTACGGTTAAGCCATGAGAGCGAGCAACGGATTTCATCAATTGAAATGGACCGTACGCTCCCACAGAACTGTATTCTATTTTACCAGGGCTTTCAATTAATAAAATAGCTTGAGCGTACCAAGGGTCTGTTTCGTAAGTTTCAAATACTTCTATAGCTTTTGATATACTTGGCATCACTTGTTCTACTTGGTAAAAGTTGTTCTTACCTGATGTTACATATATCTTGGTATTGCTTGCAAGTTTGTATCGTTTTCTTATGCTGTCTTTATAGAATGTTTTTTGGGCTTCAGTTTGTTTTTTCCATTTTATAAATGATTCTTTACCCAAAATCTCTCTCGTAGCTGCAATGTTAATAATGCAAGAATCGGGTGGTAGGCTCATTACTTGTTTCCAAAATAATGGTTGTGCTAATGTATCCCATTTCTCTTCAGAAATATTGCTAAGACTAACGAAAACTTGATGAGAAGTATCCTTTAAGTAAAATGCTTCTATCAATTTGTAGTTTTGTCCAAACGAAAATGATGCGCTTAGCAAAAATAGTCCTAATGCTATGAGTGTGTTGTGTATATTCAAAATAAATGGTTTTAGATATATTATTCATCTAAATTAACTCTTGTTTGATTATAATGTTACATATAAAAAAGGATTTATCCCACACTATTATGTTCAATTCATTGTTTTGCTGTACGAATGTGGTTTTTTAAGTTTCCAATAATTGGAGGGTAATATTAAGAAGAAAATTATATAGGAATCCAATACAATTTTGTTTTCAACACGTTTTATCCCATTAAAATAAATACTTTTGAGGTTGTAAAATAATAGTTATGAAATTTATACATAAAGTACACATTCTTCTTGTTACCTTGCTGTTAGTAGGGTTGGGTTATGGGCAGTTGGATGACCCTATTTCTTGGAAGTGTTCATCAAAAAAACTTGGCGAAAATGAATTTGAAATCCTTATTGAAGCAGAGATTGAGAAAGGGTGGCATTTGTATTCACAGTTTATGGATATTTCTGACGAAGGACCGCTACCTACTTGGATAACTTTCCAAACAGGAAATGATTTTGAATTAAAAGGTGTTGCTAACGAAGAAGGCGTACATACTAAATTTGAAGAAGTTTTTGATATGGAGGTTTCTTATTTTGAAAATACAGCGGTGTTTAGACAAATAGTAAAGCGTGTTAATTCTGAAATGGATAGTATAAAAGGTAATGTAAACTTTATGACCTGTATGGATGGCAAATGCTTGCCTCCTGAAGATTATTCTTTTACTCTTAATTTAGCTCTTGGAAATGAGTTAGTCAAGAAAGTAGTAGCCTATACAGATAGTTCTTCTTTAGCGATTATTCCTGATCCTGCAAACATGAATTTGAATGCTCCTATCAATGATTGCGGAGGTGGTGGAGCTACGGATGAAGACAAAAAAAGTTATTGGTGGATTTTATTTCTAGGGCTTGCTGGAGGTTTGGTTTCCTTGGTTACTCCTTGTGTGTTTCCAATGATCCCTTTGACGGTTAGTTTCTTTACTAAAGGTGGAAAAGATAAGGGAGGTATAGCAAAAGCATTATTGTACGGGTTGAGTATAATGGGTGTATATGTGGCGTTGAGCATACCTTTTCATTTTGGTGCTGAGTCCGAAATATTGAATAATATCAGTACAAATTTCACTTTGAATATAATCTTCTTTGTGATTTTTGTGTTTTTCGCATTTTCATTTTTTGGTTATTACGAATTAACGTTGCCTTCAAGTTGGGCAAACAAAGCAGATAAAGCAGCTGACGTTGGAGGTTTCATAGGAATAGTTTTTATGGCATTGGTCTTGGCAATAGTGTCCTTTTCTTGTACTGGACCTTTATTGGGATCTGTATTGGCAGGGTCATTGACTGCAGATTTCGATCCGTGGTTGGTTACCATTGCAATGTTAGGATTTGGTATTGGGTTAGGCTTGCCTTTTACTATTTTTGCAGCTTTTCCGTCTTTATTGAAGTCGTTGCCTCAATCAGGCGGATGGATGAATACCGTAAAAGTTGTTCTTGGCTTTGTTGAGATGGGGATGGCATTGAAGTTTTTATCTAACGCAGATTTTGTTTATAGATTTGGAATTGTACAACGAGAGACCTTCTTTTTGGTCTGGATCATTATTGCTATTCTTACAGCAGTCTATTTGTTTGGATTGATTAGTTTTCCGCATGATTCTAAAGGTGTTAAAATAGGTAAAGGACGAAAAATGGTAGGAATTATTTTCTTGTTGTTTGGAGTTTATTTAGCGCCAGGTGTGTTAAAGCAAGACGCTCAACCGTGGGGGGCGAGCTTAGTAAGCGGTTTCCCTCCATCTACTTGGTATAGTTGGTATGGAGGAGAGCGTCATTTTACCGATTACTATGAAGCGCTTGCGTATGCAAAAGAAACGAAAAAACCTTTGTTGGTTGATTTTACTGGCTACGCTTGTGTTAATTGTCGTAAGATGGAAGAAAATGTTTGGTCGCAACAAATTGTAGAAGAAGAATTGTCTAAATATGTTATTGTCTCGCTATATGTAGATGATAAAGTTGCTCTTCCTGAAAAAGAGCAAGGAGAAGTATCTATACCTTTAGGTGATGGAAAGTTCAAGCAGAAGGTATTAAAAACAGTTGGTGATAAGTGGTCCACTTTTGAGGCGTTGAGATTTGGGCAAGTAAGTCAACCTTTTTATGTGCAACTAAGTTCGGATGAGGTTCTTTTGACCAACCCCGTTGGTTATACTCCAGATGCTAACGAGTATACAAATTGGTTGCAATGTGGTTTGGATGCAATGCTTCAGCTGGAGTCAGGAGATGTGGATGTTAGCGAAATAGCTGAAAGTGCAGCGGATAACGCCCCTACAGTTGTAGAGGAAATCGTAGCTGCAAAATGGAATTTTTCTCATACGGTTGCTAATAATGGAAATGTTTTATTCACAATGAAAGCTAATATTTCTGAAGGTTGGCATTTGTATTCTCAATATTTAGAAGGGGATGAAGGACCTTTACCTACTTTTGTACAGTATAATCAAGCAGCAAATTACGAGTTGGTTGGTGATTCTAAAGAACCAGACGTTCACAAGGTTTATGATGATGTTTGGGAATTGGATATTCTACAGTTTGAAGGAACTGCAACTTTTAATCAAGAAGTAAAGATTATTGGGGATTATCCGGTTGTAATATCTGGGTCTATTTTGTATATGGCGTGCGATGACGGAAAATGCGTTAATCTTACTGAGCCTTTTGAATATATCATTAATGAATAACGAACACCCTTTTTTGCTAATCTAATATCGGTTTCTGGGGGGGGTGTTGTGGTGCATTAAAAGATGAAGGCTAAAAATTACATATCGATACTTTTAAACGGAATTTTTATTCTGATATTCGTACTTTTTGTATTTGACGGGCTTACTTCATTTGAGATTAAAAATCAAGCGATAAAGTCGTTCACGAATTTCGGATTAATCATTTTAACACCTATAATCATTGTGTGGAATCTATGGTCGTTAAAAACGAGAAAATGGAAAATAATAAGTTCGATTCTTCCAGCTATAGCGTTAATTGGAGTTATGATAATTGGACCAATGAAAATTATGTTTTCTTCAAGTAGTTGGAAAACACAGACCGTACTATATCAAAACGGACATTTGACTTTTAAAAAAATAGAATTTCAAATGCAAGATGTTGGTGCTTTAGGTTATAACAAGCGGACAGTAGAAGTGATTTATCTTACTGACTTGTTTATGATTGTCAGCCCTCTAGAAAAGGATATAGGAGATAGAGTTGAATGGATAAAAGTGGATAAGAAAGTAAATGAACTTGGATTAAAATTTCCATAAAAAAGAAAAACGACACCTTAACACAACACTATCGAAATGGTATTCAGGAATTTAATTTTGACATATTTTCGAACAGACGCTATTTAGATAACTTCTTTCTCAAAATAACTATATTCAATGAATTCAAACGGAATTTTAACCATATAAGCAAAATCTTTACCTACTTCGTACATGTCATCTTCATCTTCGTGGTAAAACCATTTGATGTTAACCTGATTTCCGTTTTCAACGATTTCATTAAGTTTGTAAAAAATAAAAAGAATTCTTTTAGAAGAAGAAATGTTGAAATAATCCAACTTTATAGTAACATTGGTTTCTTGTTTTGGATTTTTACTATAGTCACTTAGCCAATTTAATATGGGTTTAAAAAAAACATCCGCATTATTAGAAATTGCTTTTCCTGCAATTTCAAAAACACCAGTATTAGCGTCTAATACTATCTTAGGAGTTTGATCTGTTGCTGATATGTTTAGTGCTTCCATTTCGTTTTAATTAATCAAGATTATAAAAGTCTTCATTTTTTTTTAATTAACACTGTTTTTTGCAATAAAACTTCTAATAAGTAGATAAAAATCAGTTTTAAAAAGAGGAGAACCTATTTATTTATTGTCAAATAGTCTTTGGTTAGAAAAATTAATAAAAAACATTTTTGATTTTGATGTATTTCTTCTTTGGCACTATATAGTGTCAGAGAAAAAATAGGCAAACCTTCATAAAATGAATTTTTATTGATGCCATTTTTGTTTCATTTCTTTAGGAGATGCCTTGGCATCAGACGACAAGAAAAAAACAAAAATGTCGCAATAAAAAACATTTTTGATTTTGATGTATTTCTTCTCTGGCACTATATGCTCATCATTGCTTTAAATTTTACAGCTTGTCTTCGAGAAATCTCTATCTTCTTACCATCTTTTAAGGTTGCTTGCAGTCCATTGTTAAACCAGTTTTCTATTTGTTCTATTTCATTTAGGTTTATAATAAATTTTCGGTTAGCTCTAAAAAACAAAGTAGGGTCTAGTTTTTTTTCTAAATTATTTAATGATTTTAGTATTAGAGGTTTAAAGTCTTTGAAATACACACGTACATAGTTGCCTTCAGATTCAAAAAGACGAATGTCAGAGGTCTTGATGAACCAACATTTTTCCCCATCTTTTATGAAAATACGATCGTCAGCGTAGAGGGTGCTGCGTTTGTATTCTTCAGTCTCAATAGGTCTGTTGTCTTCCTTCAACTTGTGTATCGTTTCTTTAAGTCGTTCTGGATCTACAGGTTTCACTAAGTAGTCCGTAGCGTTAACTTCAAATGCTTTTAGGGCGTAGTCGTTATAGGCAGTGATAAAAATTACTGCAGCTGATTTATCGATTTCTTTTATGACCTCGAAACCATTTTTTTCAGGCATTTCTATATCCAAAAAAACAACATCAGGATTGTTTTTATTTATAAACTCGATTGCTTCATTTCCATTTGTGCATTCGCCTATGATTTCTATGTTTTCGTGTTCTGACAATAAACTTCTTAGCTCTTTTCTAGCCAATCTTTCGTCATCTACTATAACTGCTCTCATATCATTTGTTTTAGTTTGTTTAGGGGGTAAGTTATGGTCGTTTTTACTTTGTCATCTTTGTTTTGAATGGTTAGTTTACCATTTGTTCCATATATAATGCTTAATCTTTTTTTGGCATTTTCCAATCCGATTCCTGTACTTTTGATGCTTGTTTTTGTGGTGTCGTAAACGCCATCGTTGGTAACTTCTATCCAGATGTTTTGTTCTTTTTTTTGTATTGTTAAACAAACATTGCCGCCATTTACTTTTTTGCTTATACCATGCTTTATAGCATTTTCTATAAGTGTTTGAATAATCAAAGGAGGAACCAAAGCCTGATTTAAACCCTCTTCTATTTGTAAATCATATTCAAGCCTTTCTTCAAAACGTACCTTCTCTAGTTTTAAATAGTCGGTTACTATTTTTAATTCTTCATCAAAAGTGATTAATTCTTTTCGTCCTAAATTGAGAGTGTTTCTAAGTAGGTTTGCCAACTGTGTTATAGATAGCTTGGCTTGTTTTGGTTCATCATCAATCAATGCTCTAATGCTATTCATAGCATTAAACATGAAGTGGGGGTTGAGTTGGTTTTTGAGATTGATGAGTTCAGACTCCTTTTGCGATGATTCTAACTGTAGGTTTTTCATTTCTTGTTTTCTACTTTTAGTAAGAAAATGATAAGAAAAGTATAAAACAGTCCATATTAATGAAAGTACGAAGAAAAATAAAGTAGTGAAAAGTATCGCTACAAAATCATAATTGACATCGCCTCCAAAAGCTCTAATGATTAGTTTGTTAAAAAAGGTTAGCGTGATAGCAATAATTATATTTGCCAGAATTATTAGTGGTGTTGTCTTGTCTAACGGAGCGTTTAACCAATTTTTTTTTACGAGAATAGTTCGAAAAACATGTGTAAGGACGATTGCAAAAGCTAGAGAAATGAATCCTTTATAGATGGTGGTATCCAATACATAGCCCTCTGTAGCTATATCTCCTATGAATCCAAGTGAAAACACGCTTCCCCACCCTAAGAGTTGCATTAGCCAATATATCCATTTTGATTTTGTCATCGTATAGCTAAGCGTAGTAAGGACTTCAAAGAGGTGAATTTTCAAATGCCACTTAGCCAATTAATAGCTAAAAACTATCAGTTTATCTCTGTTTCCCTTATTACGTTTTGTTAGCGTTTTTTTTAATTTGTTTTCACGAGTTTTTTACTCACTATTTCGTTATTTGTGTGGATTGCAACTATATATGTTCCTTTACTTAACTCTTCTAAATTTATGGTTATTAGTTTTTGATTTTTTTGTGTTGATTGGTAGACTATTTTTCCAATTATATTGTAGATAACAACTTCTGTTTCGTCTGAATTTTGAGTATTAAATTCTATTGTAAATTCATAGTTAAATGGATTGGGATAAATTTTAAAATTATCTTCTATACCGTATTCGTTAATTGAGTTTGTGCTACAAAAAGGATTACCGAAAATCATAGGCGAATAGCTACAGTTGTTATATGTGTGATTTTGGTTATAGCTGATAACATCATCTGTGCCTGAAAAAAAGTTAGAACTAAATACTCTAAATTGCCCAGTTGCAATAGTTGGGCGCATTAATTCTGAAGCATTATTTAACACGTGATTTAGCTGATGTGCGTGTCCTAATTCGTGAATAAGAACTGAATAATAACTGTAGTTATTGGGTGTGTTTCCTAAAGTATCATAATCCCATTGTGTGTCAGAATTCATTTCTATTTCAAAACCAGTAACTGCAACTTCAAATCTTATTTCAGGATTTTGAAAACAACTTTGGTCAACAGAGGTGCTTGTATAAGCGATCTTATCTGTAGTGTTTGTTACATTATTTCCATACGAAATATATGAATTAGCAGGAAGTGTGTCGTTAGAGAGTCTAAATAAAATTCCAGTTTGACAAGATAAATCTCGTAAGGCTTTTTCGGTAACTGCTTTTCTTATGGGACTGTTTAAAATAGAAGGATTCAAACTAAAAATATATCCAATTGTATCGTATATTAAGCTACCTCTTTTCTTTAAATATGAATCGCCTGAAAAAGAAGCTTGACCATAATTTTGAATAGCATATTCAACAAAAAGTTCCGAATTGGTAATTATTGTATCTCCCCATTTGTTTTTTATAATAAATTTACCTGTACCAATTCCCGATAATCCTTCTACTGCAACTATTGACGTAGCCGAAACTCTAATTTCTGTATCTGACCAATAGAGGTAATCTAAAGTGTCTAGGCGTTGCATAT
>CAMZLL010000108.1 GCA_947311505.1 uncultured Cryomorphaceae bacterium | reverse complement strand
GTCGATGAAAAACAAACTATCTGTTGGACTATTTTATATGCTTTAATGGTATTAATGCCTTAGAAATTCATATTCAAGTCCTGAAAACATACCGTTGTCATTTTTTATACACTTATCAATTTATCAATTTTCTCTAATTATGGTTTTACAGTTCTCATTCTTGTCTTTTTTGCAAGATAGTTTTGCGAGTGTTTTACGATCATGAGAAGGAAAGGTTGTATAGAAATAATTGATAAATTGATAAGTGTATAAAAAATGACAACGGTATGTTTTCAGGACTTGAATATGAATTTCTAAGGCATTAATACCATTAAAGCATATAAAATAGTCCAACAGATAGTTTGTTTTTCATCGACTTTAGTACAAAAAAAAATATTGGTAAATATTTTAACGAATGGAAGGGGATTTCAGAACAAATTGACGATGTTTGTATAATAGCAATAAGAATATAATAGTATGAAAATAACAAAACACACCGTTTCAGAATTAGAATATACATTGACAAATTCTAATGGAATGCTCTTAGATACCACTAAAGATAGAGAACCTATTTTATATTTGCATGGTGTAGGAGCTTTGATAAAAGGGCTAGAAGAAGCACTTGAAGGTAAGGGAGTTGGCGATAAATTCCAAACAAATGTAAAGGCAAAAGAAGCTTACGGAGAATTTCATGACGAAATGGTATATATTGTTCCCAAAGCAAATTTTCAAGGCGAGAGTGAAGAAGACCAATTGAGAGAAGGGATGCAAGTACAAGTAGATACCAATAACGGTGTTACCGTAGCTTTAGTTACCAAAATAGAAGGAGAAGACGTAACTTTGGATCTCAATCATCCTTTAGCAGGTATGGATTTATGTTTTGCGGTAGAAGTAAAATCAATAAGACAAGCAACTAATGAAGAGATTGAGCATAAACACGCTCATAAGGGGGGGAGTTGCACTCATTAAAATAAACGTTTATGAAAGATTTTTTTGATAACCCTGCCATTAATGATGATCCAACAGTATTTGCAATTCCTGTATTTGTTGCATTTATTATTTTAGAAGTGTTTATTCAGATTCGAAGAAATCTGAAACTATATGAATTTAAAGATTCTGCGGCTTGTATCACTATGGGATTGGGGGTTGTAGTTATTGGAGTGGTCACCAAAAGCGCCATCTATTTTTTGATGCTTTTTTTATATGAAAACTTTAGGTTTTTTACCCTAGAAAACTCGTGGTGGATGTGGGTGCTTTTGTTCTTTGTGGATGATTTCTCATTTTATTGGCATCATAGAATTAGTCATTCTGTACGATTGTTTTGGGCAGCTCATGTTCAGCATCATAGCTCTGTGAATATGAACTTTTCGGTGGCACTTCGTCAAAGTTGGGGAGAGCCTTTTTATAGATTTATCTTTTATCTGTGGCTGCCCATTATAGGTTTTCATCCCGTATTTATTTTTATGATGCAAGCATTTAGTTTAATCTATCAGTTTTTTCAACATACAGAATTAGTTGGAAAGCTTGGGTTGCTCGAATGGATTTTCAATACACCTTCGCACCATAGAGTGCACCACGCAACACAAGTAAAATATCTTGATAAAAATCACGCAGGGATTCTTATTATTTGGGATCGAATCTTTGGTACATTTCACGAAGAAGATTTAAACGATAAGCCAGTGTACGGAATTACCAGTAATATAGATTCATATAGTCCATTGGTTATCGCTTCGCATGAGTTCAAAGCCATCTGGAAGGATGTGAAAAGAGCCGATAAACTTTCAGATAAATTGAAGTATATATTTATGCCGCCAGGATGGACACACGATGGAGAAAATCAAACCTCTAAATATTTGCAAAGTAAGTTATAAAGAGTAAACTTGCTTTTTTAATTAGTCCTTCTCGTTATTCGTTGCATTGTCCTATATTTGCAGAATGAAATTTAGTGAATACAGAATTGCAGATGGTATCAAAACTGCCATTGCAAAATTAGAATATAAAAAGCCAACAGACATTCAATATAAATCTATTCCTCCAATATTAAAAGGGGAAGATGTTTTGGCAATCGCTCAAACTGGTACAGGAAAAACAGCCGCATTTGTAATTCCTATTTTGCATGTATTGCAAGAACGAAAAATCAAAAATCGTAGAGATGGTGTGAAATGCCTTGTTATGGCTCCAACCCACGAGTTGGCTTTGCAGATAGATCAAGTTTTCAAATCGTTGGGTCGAAACACCAGAGTTAATTCGCTTTGTATTCACGGAGGTGTAGATCAAGAACCACAAATAGAACAATTGGCTAAAGGTGTAGATGTATTAATTGCTACTCCAGGTAGATTGTTTGACCTAGTTAGTCAAGATTACTTAAATCTTAGTAGAGTAGAAATTTTAGTATTAGATGAAGCCGATCATATGTTAGATCTTGGATTTATTAAAGATATAAGGGATTTAATGCGACATTTACCTCGCAAACGACAAACCTTATTTTTCTCAGCTACGATTAATGATAAGATTAAAAAACTTGCCTATTCCCTAGTTTCTGATGCTATCAGAATTCAAATATCCCCAAAAGACCCAGTAGCAAAAAATATAGATCACGCTGTGGCAATGATAGAAATGGATGATAAACGTTTCTTTCTCGAAGATTTAATAAAAGACAATGCAGAACATAAAATATTGGTTTTTGTCCGTACCAAAGTTCGAGCAGAACGAGTCAAAAAAGCAATGGAACGAGTGGGTATAGTCAGCGATACCATTCATAGCGATAGAGAGCAAGACGAACGAGAATTGACCATGAAAGAATTTAGAGGAGGACAATTAAAAGTTTTGATAGCAACAGATGTAAGTGCTAGAGGTATAGATATAGAAGGAGTTGAATTTGTAGTGAATTACGATATGCCCGAAAGCTCCGAAAACTATGTTCATAGAGTGGGACGTACCGGTAGAGGAAGGCAAATGGGACATGCGCTATCTTTTTGCAGTACCGAAGAATTAGATTTGCTAGAAGATATTGAGAATAATCTCGGTAAGCCAGTAAGTAGAGTGGATATTACAAAAAAAGAATATCAATACACCAAAGATGTTTCAGATGCTAACACCGGAGATTGGCGAGAATTGATGAAAATGGCAGAACTTGACGAATTAACTAAACCCAAAAAGAAAAATAAGAAATGAAAACGATATTATTTGATGGAGCAGGACACGTTCAGTTACAACCGTTGACCTTTACTAAGCCGGTTGCCGAATTGCGAATAGGGATTTTAACCCTAAAAGAAAAATGGGAACATTATCTCTCTGAGTCAATAGGAGTTAGAACAGCACCTTATTTAGCTGCTAAATTTGATGACATACCATCGGAAACAGAATGTGGGATAGCAGCAGGTTTGTTGCCTACTGAAGACCTAGCAGAAACCATCAAAAAGTTAAAGAAGAATCAGATACTTATGCGAAAAGGTAAGGTTTTGGCCATGAAACCCTTGCCTGCTACTGATAGCGATATAGAAAAAGCGTTAAAAGGTAGAGATATATTGGAGTACGATATGGATGTGGAAATCATCGAAAGACCTTGGGATATATTTACATACAACGGTTCTGAAATCAAGAAAGATTTTGAAATTATAACTTCAGGGAAAGAATCAAAAGATATTGACAATACGACTACAGTCAAAGGGAAAAAAGTGTTTATTGCTGCTGGAGCAAAAGTTTCTTGTGCCATTCTTAATGCAGAGAATGGACCAATTTATATTGGAAAGAATGCAGAAGTTATGGAAGGTGCTATTATAAGAGGCCCTTTTGCATTGTGTCATAATGCAACCGTAAAAATGAGTGCCAAAATATATGGAGACACTACCGTAGGACCTCATTCTAAAGTTGGCGGGGAAATAGGTAACTCCGTTATTCAAGGGTATTCTAACAAAGGTCATGATGGTTATCTTGGCAATAGTGTGATAGGAGAGTGGTGCAACCTCGGAGCAGATACCAATACTTCTAACCTAAAAAATAATTATTCGCAAGTTGCAGCTTGGTCGTACAAAGAGGAGGCTTTTATTGATACTGGATTACAGTTTTGTGGTGTTATTATGGGCGACCATTCAAAGTGCGGTATCAACACAATGTTTAATACAGGAACAGTAGTGGGAACTTGTGCAAATGTTTTTGATGGCGGTTTTCCAGCCAAGCACATCCCATCATTTGCTTGGGGGGGGAAATCTGGATTTGTTCCATTCCAGTTAGATAAAGCTCTTGATGTAGCTAAAAAAGTTATGAAACGAAGAGACATTGATTTAACAACTGATGAAGAAGTAATTCTATCCAAAATAGCAGAAGATGGAGCAAAATGGATAGAGGATTAAAGTTTGATTTTTGTAATCTTAATTCGAATTATTCATAGGTTTTCGTTATGAAAAATTAAAAATTCCAATATAATTAGGAAGCACAGAGGTTTTTTAGTGAAGGAATTGTAGCCCGATTTTGAGAAAAATGAATTTTGATTAATTTCAATTATAGCATGAAGTTATATCCGTTAATGGTATTAAATAGAGGTGGAATCTGACGACTTACTAACAATAGCAAATAAGGAATGAACAATGAATAGGTTTAGTAAGTTGATTTTTTAACTTTGGTAGTTATAAATTGAAATATGATAAAAGAAAAATTAGAAAAGTTTGACAAAATAGTAGTTACAGCTCACCAATCTCCTGATGGAGATGCAGTTGGCTCAAGTTTAGCTTTAGTACATTACTTAAAAGCAAAAGGAAAAGAAGCCGTAGTGATTCTGCCCGATGCTATTCCTCCTTTTTTAGGTTGGTTAGATGGGGTAGCAGATATTTTATATTTTGAAAAAGATGCAGCTTTGAGCACTCAATTAATAAACGAAGCTGATGGTTTGTTTATATTGGATTACAACGACCTGAAAAGAGTTGGTGAAAAAATGGGGAAAGCAATTGAGGAAACTGATGCGTATAAAATGATGATTGATCACCATTTGCATCCCACCGATTGCGTTGATTGGATGCTATCCGATACCAACTCTTGTAGTACTGCTCAACTTATCTATGAGTTTATTGAAGATTTAGGCGATTTAGATTTAATTAATAATTCTATTTCAGAAGGAATTTACACAGGGTTAGTTACGGATAGCGGTTCGTTTAGGTTTCCGAGTGTAAAAGCCAAAACACATTTGATTGTTGCAGATTTATTGAATCGAGGATTGAACCATGCTAAGATTCATGAATCTTTATTTGAT
This sequence comes from uncultured Cryomorphaceae bacterium, assembly GCA_947311505.1. Taxonomy (GTDB): domain Bacteria; phylum Bacteroidota; class Bacteroidia; order Flavobacteriales_D; family Parvicellaceae; genus Parvicella. The sequence goes on along the minus strand of CAMZLL010000108.1, from coordinate 11,280 downwards.
GTTAATTCGTTAGATAAATTGCATTTATTGGGGTATTGCTTAAATGAAAAATTAAAAGTGTTACCAAACATACCGGTAGCAGTTATATATTTGAGTTCAGCAGAGCAATTAGTGTTAAAGAATAAAAAAGGATATACAGAAGGTTTGGTAAATTTTGCACTTTCAGTAGAAGGCGTTGAGATGGCGGTTTTTTTAAGAGAGGACGACAAGAAAGTGAAAATGTCTTTTAGAAGTAAAGGAGATATTCCTGTAAACGAATTTAGTAGCAAATATTTCAGTGGTGGTGGACATAAAAATGCCGCAGGTGGAGTATGTTTTGATGGATATGAAAAGTCAGTTGAAAAATTAGAAACCGTACTATATGAATTTTTTGAAACATTATAACATTTATTTTTTTCTACTATTTGTTAGTATAACAGGGTGCAAGCCAAAAGAAAAACCCAATACCGTAGTGCCAGAAACCACCGAACCATCAATCACAATGAAAGAATCTATAGAGATGAGTCAAAATTGGGCTACAGATGAGGTGTTTAGAATAGATCAATTTGTAACACGACATGGATGGGATGTAGTGGAAACAGGTACAGGAATTCGTTATTACATTTATAAAAAAGGTACTGGAAGGAAAGCAAAAATAGGAGATGTAGCTTTGATTGAGTATGAAATAAGATTGCTCGATGCAGAATCTACTTTGTGTTATTCTTCTGAAGAGTCTGGGGCAACGGAGTTTTTAATAGGGATGGACAATGTTGAATCTGGATTGCATGAAGCCATTACCTACCTAAAAGAAGGAGACAAAGCTTTTATAATCTTACCTCATTTCTTAGCACACGGATTGGTTGGAGATATGAACAAAATACCGCCATTGTCTCCTGTTTTGTATAAGATTAATTTAATAAAAGTTACGGATAAGTAATAGAGATGAAAATAAGTTTAACATATTATTTGTCCATAATAGCTGTAATCTTTTTAATGAGTTGTACTAATAACACACCAGATTTTTACTATACAGAAAACGGATTGAAATATAAGTATCATGACATTAGTGATGGAGCTACTCCTAAAATTGGTGATTTCCTAACCGTAAATCTGCAATTTAAAAATGAAAATGACTCGGTGTTTTATAATTCTCAATTGATGAATTCAAAAGGTGTAGATGTAATAAAACTAGGTACAGCATCTATAAATGGAGGTATAGAGGAAGGGTTTGCAAAATTGAAAGTGGGTGATAGCGTGACTTTTTATATCAATTCAAAATTATTTTTTAATAATTACCAGCAAAAAAATGTACCACCTTATTTGACACCCAATTCTGAAATGAAAATTACACTCAGATTAATTCAAATAGAAGATGCCAAAACATATAGAACACGAATAGAGAAGGAGTTAATCAATGCAGAAATCGCAGAACTTATAGCATTAGATGCAGAAGTAGAAAAATGGAAGTCAGAATATGATACAGTGTATGAATATGGAGGTATATTTATGGTTAGCGATCAATTTTGTGATACTTCCGATCGGTTTTTGTATCAAGAAAAAGTCTTTGTTAGATATAAAGGAAGCTATCTAAACGGAAAGACATTCTACAATAATCTTGAAGCTGAATTTGGAGATGAATATATGGTAGGTGTAAAAGGGCAAAATATTGAAGGTATGAAAGAAGCATTGTATCATATGTGCCATGGTCAAAAAGCAAAAGTACTTGTACCCTCAATGCTTGGATTTAGTGAAGGTGCTGTGAAAATGGGAATAGTGCCAGCGTACGAACCTTTGATTTTGGAGTTAGAGGTGGAGTAGGATTCTTATTTTTACTTTTTTATGCGTTTAAAATAAAATCGAGCAATTACCAATAGAAATAACAAATAAGATATAATAAATACTATAAATATAGTATTTATTATATTGTTTATAATGCTTAAATCTGTAGTTGATACATCTTGTTTGACTGAACTAGAAATTACCCACCAGAAAAAAACTGGAATGGGAAATAGAAAAAGTCCCACCTTTGTAGCATCCTTAATGAACAATTCCTTTGCTGTTTTTCGTAGCAAAACCTTCGGTTTTTGTTTTGCTTTTGCTTCTGCTCGTTTTCTGATTTGCTCCCGTTCCTTTTTTGCCCATCGTTTATGCGCTTCTTTTTTAGTCTCTTTTGGTTTTGGTTTTATCTTTGGCTTAACTTTAAACTTGGGGTTCGTGAGGATTTCGTAAGCTTCATTAAGTTGAATAAATTCCTCCATTGCATTTTTAGAGGGATTGACATCTGGGTGTAGTATTTTAGCACGTTTAAAATAGGCTCTTTTTATCTGTGTTTTAGTAGCTCTGGGGCTCAGCTTTAATATGTCGTAGTATTTTTTGATAGGGAACAAAAATAATAAACAATACTGTAATGACGGTTCAAATGAAAAAGGTATTTTTGTAGATAAATAATATATAAAATGAAAAAAGCAATAATACACACAGAAAAAGGCGATATGACCGTAGAGTTCTATCATGATGATGCTCCAAAAACAGTTGAAAATTTTTTAAAATTAGCAACCGATGGTTTTTATGATGGATTAACGTTTCACAGAGTAATTCCTAATTTTGTAATTCAAGGTGGATGCCCTGAAGGAACAGGAGTAGGAGGTCCAGGATATTCTATAGATTGCGAAACCTCTGGTGGGAATCAATATCACGATAGAGGAGTATTGTCAATGGCACATGCAGGAAAAAATACAGGAGGATCTCAATTCTTTGTTTGTCATAGTAGAGCGCAAACTTCACATTTAGACGGAGTTCACACTTGTTTTGGTAAGGTTGTCGAAGGGGTCGATGTCGTAGATGATATTCGAGCTGGAGATAAAATAAATTCAATAGAAGTTATCTAATACCAGTAGAAAATTAAAATACGCAATAAATAAAATCAAATTTATTTATTGCGTATTTTTTTTAGAGTTATTTTCAGTATAAGGGAGTAGAAGTTCTTAACAGCATCCTCCTCCATTATAATGATAGGTGCTTTCTGATATGTAAATATCTTCTCCTAGTTTTGCTAAGTCACCAGCGGTTTTGTCGCAAACTGCTATGGGTTGGTTTTGTGGTAAATAATGACCGTTATTGTCGTCAAATGCTTCTTGATCTCCATAATAAATAGCGGTCTTGCCTGTAAATATACAAGGTCCATCTGCTGGCATTGGATCTTTGATTGCGCATACCTCTACACTTTCTATGGTTATCAGTTCGTCCGTAGCAAAGTGCTTAGGATCTAATACTCTATAGGCTCTTTTTGCTCGTACTTCTATAGTTCCAAAACCTACATCTGTAATAGCTTTTATATAATCTTTTAGAGGGATAGAACCGGTCAAGCACATGGCTCTCAATCGGTCGTCTTCTCTTAGTGTGGTTGACATGGTTTGCTCGCAAGTAGGATCTGACATTACCAGTCTTCCGTTTGGTTTCAATACACGATATACTTCTGATAAAGCTTTTTTTAGGTCGTCTATTTTGAAGATGTTGAATACACAGTTTTGAGCAGCTACATCTACAGAGTTATCTGCTATGGGGAGGTTTAAAGCATCGCCTAGTTTTAAATCTACAAATTCTGATTTGAACCAAGGATTTAATTCTTCTGCTACTTTGAAGTTTTTGCGAGATGCTTCTAACATTTCTGGAAGTACATCAACACCGATAACACCTCCTTTGTTTCTGTTGAAATACGAAAATTGGAGTAATTCCATGCCTCCACCTACTCCTACATAAAGTATGGTTGGATTGTTTACCAAATCTGTCGGGTTCACAGTGCTGCCGCAACCGTAGTTCATTTCTTGCATGATGGTGGGCATATCTAATCCTGGGAGTTGCCAGATGGGGTTGGTGGTGCAACAAAGCCCAACGTCTGGTGTTTGAGCTGCATCTCTGTATAAGTTGTTTGTTTCGTCTAAATACGACATATATTGTTTTGTTTATTGGTTTTGATATTTATTTGCGTAAGGGATGGGAGCTTTGTTTGAGCTCCTTTTATTTTTTTTGATTTATGAAAAATAAAAGAGCGAGTGCGGACAGCCCGACCCCGACCCCGACCATTAGGAAGGGGGAGGGGTAACGCCCAAATTATTTTACTTATAGGTTTTTGTTCCGTTTGTTAACCACTTTCCCCATTGCTTATCATAAGGATGAATGTTTGTGGTTTGCTCTCCTGCATTGTTGACCATTGGTTTCTTTTCGTTGCTCCATTCAAATAGCCCTCCATAGAGGTTGGAAACATTTTTATAACCTTTGGCGTTTAGTTTTTGTGTGATTTTTTCACTTCTATAGCCTACAGAACAATACACAACGATTTTAGCATCCTTTGCAATGGACGATAAATAACGCATAGAAAACGTATCGTAACCGACCCATATTGCTCCTTTTATATGCGAAACCTCGTATTCAGATTTTTCACGAGCATCTAGAAAAATGATAGTGGCATCGTCTGTTTTAAGATCATTGACAGACACTTCTGTTACGTTGTGTTCGAGTAGGTCTTTTAACATTTTGCTGTACTTATCGTCTTGTACTTCTTGCGCTTGAGATAGGGTAGCGGCAAAAAGAAAAATTGCCATAAGCGTATTTTTGAATGTTTTTGAGATTGAATATTTCATACTATTTGTTTTAGATTATTTGTTGTGTTTCTTCTTTCGTAATCTTGTTATTTTTTTATCAATTATAATGCCTAAATTTTAAGCCACTTCGCCACCGCAACTACTTCCTGCTCCTGCTGTGCACCCGTAGCAATGCTGGTTGACGATGATGTTTCTGTTTGTTAATTCTTCAATGTTTATATTGCTGATGTGTAGTGTGTTGTGTGCGTTTACTTTTAGGTCAAGCATTTGATTGAAATCACAATCGTACACGTAGCCATCCCAACCTATGGATAGCATCGATCTGCACATTACATTTTCTGCTGCAATAGGGTTATATGCTTCTACTAATTCTTCCATATAATCTTCTAAATTTCCACTTAGTTTTAGATAGTTTAAGTATCTGCTAATAGGAAGATTGGTAATGGCGAATAGTTTATGAAATTCTATGTTGAAATTTTCTTTTAATTTTTGCTTAAATGTATTTTCAAGTTCTTCTTGAGAATCTGGTAAAAATGCACCAGCAGGATTGTAAACCAAACTCAAAGATAAATCTGAATTGGGCATTCCGTAACCTTGTTTGTTTAGCATTGCAAGAGCTTCGATGGAAGCTTCAAAAGTACCATCGCCTCTTTGTTTGTCTGTGCGAGCTGCTTCAAAGTAGGGGAGTGAGGATACCACTTCTATGTGGTGTTGTTTGAAAAATTGTGGTAGGTCGTAGTATTTTTTATTGGCTCTAATTATAGTAAGATTACTGCGTACTATTATGGTGCAGGTTGTATTTACTTTTCTGATTTCTGCTACAAACCATCTAAAGTCAGGATTCATTTCTGGTGCTCCTCCTGTAAGATCTACTGTTTTAAAATCATATTTCTGAAGAGCATCGATACACAGTTGCAACGTTTTTTTGGTCATTATTTCTTTGCGATCTGGACCTGCATCTACATGGCAATGTTGGCAAACTTGGTTGCACATTTTACCCATATTGATTTGAAGTGTGTCAATTCTTGTAGGTTTTAATGGAAACAAGCCCGTTTCTTTTAATTTGACACTAAACTTCTCCTCCTCCAATTCATTGAGAACTCGAAGTTGATATTCACTTTGTGCCAATTGATCTCCTAAGGCTTTAAGAGATTTAACTTTTTTCTTTTTAATTACCTCGCTCATTTTATTTTACGTTAGTGTTTTGAAATACCGAATAAAAGAATACTAATCCATAGCCAAACATCATCATCAGGTGGAATGGTAGAAATCCAAAATCATCAAAAATAAACGAACGATAGATTCCGAACGCAAAATATAAAACGAATAGACCTTCAAGTGCAGAAAGCCAGCCTATATTTTTTGGGATGTAAATGTTCTTTTTCCAACCGTCTTTGTTTTCTGAAATGTTGAATTTTGGTGTACGTACAAATGATGTTTTCTTTCCCATATAACCTTCTATAACTGCTATGGCATTGTGCAAAGATAAGCCCATAGATACCGCAAGAAATATTGGGAACATAACGATAAACTCAAGAAGAACTTTTAAGGATAATCCTCTAACAGTGGTTATAGAACTCAAATAATAAGCACCTAAAATAACAAAACTAATAAGAAAAACAGATGCCAATAAAAACAGGTTGTCAAATTCTGGATAAGTATGTTTTATGGTTTGTAAAGGTACGCTTAAAATAGAACAAACAAGTACACCAATAAATACAGAGCTGTTTAGTAAGTGCATTATGCCATGCCATTTGTTTCCAAATGATTTGTCGCTTTTAATGACGTTTGGAAGATGTTTTTTTGCAGTTTCAGCACCTCCTTTTGTCCATCGGTATTGTTGTGTTTTAAGTGCGCTCATTACGGGGGGTAATTCTGCAGGAGATTCTACATCTTCGAGATACACAAAATCCCAATTTTTCATTTGGGCTCGATAGCTTAAATCTAAATCTTCGGTAAGTGTATCTGGTGACCAGTTGCCACTATCGTATATACATTGTTTTCGCCAAATGCCTGCTGTTCCGTTGAAGTTAATAAATCCTTTGGAAGCATTTCGTCCCACTTGCTCTACTGTAAAGTGCGCATCGAGTGCAAAAGCTTGAAGCCTTGTAAGTAGGTTGTAATTTCTGTTGATATGTCCCCATCGGGTCTGAACCATTCCTACATCTTCACGAGCAAAATGAGGGACTGTTTTCAATAAAAAATCTTTGCTAGGCAAGAAATCTGCATCAAAAATGGCAACAAATTCTCCTTTGGTTTGGTCAAGTGCATCTTCAAGAGCTCCGGCTTTATATCCTTTTCTATTGGTTCTATGTATGTGTACAATATCCACACCTTTAGCTTTCCATTCAGCTACTTTTTTAGCGATGATGTCTTTTGTTTGATCCGTAGAATCATCTAATACTTGTATTTCTAATTTATCGGAAGGATAGTTCATTTGCGCAACACGATCAATTAAACGATCTACAACATAAAGTTCGTTATATACCGGTAACTGGATGGTTATATAAGGTCTAAAGTTATCTTTATCCTCCTCCTTTACATTAAAGACCCTTCTTTTGGTAATGTATTTCCACACCAAAGAAGCTTGTGTTAATGAATAAATAAATAAAAATATTGATGCTGTAAAATAGATCACCAATACAAAAATCATAACTATTTTCATTATACGTCTTTGTTTAATTTAACGATGTTGTTTTCAAATATCAATGGATTGCCATCCACTTTTTTTGGGGCATCTGAATTTTCTAATTTTAGTACGCCTCGTGGACAAACTGCCGAACACACACCACAACCAACACAGGAGGCCCTGATAATGTCTTCCCCTTTTTGAGCGTAAGACCGTACATCTATTCCTTGTTCGCAATAGGTTGAGCAATTTCCACAAGATATACATTGTCCTCCATTGGTGGTAATTCTAAACTTAGATTTGAATCGTTGTACAATACCCATATAGGCTGCCAAAGGACAACCAAATCTACACCAAGTACGATTGCCAAAAATAGGGTAGAAGCCTGTACCAATAACACCTGAAAAAATAGAACCGATTAAGAAACTATAAATTTTTTGAATGGTATATACATCTATACCCGCAATGGTAGTTGCTCCAGAATAATAAGCATACAAAGTTACCAAGGTCATTACTATGGCAAAAGCCAAAACACTGTGAACTAAATATCGTTCTACTTTCCAAGATAATAATGTTTTACTAGAATTTTGACGATACGGATCACCTACAGTTTCTGCAAGTCCTCCACAACCACAAACCCAACTGCAATACCATCTTTTTCCAAAGAAATAGGCCATTACAGGTATAATAATTAAAGTAAGAATGATGCCCCAAAAGAACATAAAAGCACCTAAAGTTCCGTTGGCCAATAGGTCGTCAATGTTAAATGCAAAGAAAAAATCGTAATCCAAAGGCCAAGCATTTTTGAAATCGTACCAAGGTTTGTCAAAACGAACTAGTAGCTCTGGAATTAAAAATGCAAATGCAATTTGGAAGAACCAAACAACAGTTGTTCTAAAGATTTGATAATTGTTGTGTCTGTATTTAATATACATTCTCACAGCCATAATGGTCATAGATACACAATAGATAAATCCATATAAGAACCAATGTCCAGCAGGTTTTCCGCTTAGTGAATTACTAACAGGATCTACTAAAAGTATGTTGTTGTTTAGATAATGTGGTGCAAAATATAACAACAAGTAGAAGCCAACTAAGTAGCCAAGTACAATCCAAGCCAACCAACCTTTGTTGCTAATAGAGGTTTGTTGTATGCCATTGTTTTTGATGCCAGCCATTCCTAATAGCTTGATATTTGGTAAGTTGTATGCCAATCCACCAATGATAATCAAACCAAAAGTTAAGAAAAACCACAGCTCAACATTCGTTTTAGAACCTCCAACATTAAAGGCTTTGGTGAGGTTGACTAAGTTCCAAGCTTCGGTACTTATGTGGTATTGTTTGCCAATGCTACTGTTTATCTCTTCTAATTTTAAATTCAAATCATTTTTAAAAGATTCCAAATCAGCATATTCTCTTTGCCCTTCAAACATCCAATTGGTGCCGTCTATCAATTTTTGTTTTTTAGCAGGATCAGTGAGTACAGTTGTTAAAAGTTCTTCGTTATAAATAATTTTCCCATCTTTTTGCACACCTGAGTAAAGGGCTTCAATCTCCGATGGAGTGATGCCGTTTACTGTAACTAATTCTGTTGTTATGTTTTTGTTGTATAGAGTAATAGCTTGGTTTAGGTCACTAATGAAGTCAAATTCTCCGTTGTATTTTTTGCCTAAAAAAGACAATTCTTTAAGAGCAGCTTTAAACCCATTTGCAATGGTGTCTCCCGTATCAATTTTATCTTGGGTAGCATCCAATTGAGCTACTATGGTTTGTTCTTCAAAACGATAGCTACCTATAAAAACGTTGGCTGTAAAAAGCAACATTCCTGCTATAAAAGTATATAAACCTATTTGTTGTATTAATTTCATGTGTTGATCTAATTATAGAACTGCTCTTAAGCAGAAAATAAATTTTTCCAGTTACGTTTCTTAGGTGTGATGTTCGTATCGTTTTCGGAGTTGAACTGTGCTACAATTTCGTTTTCATATTGTTTGTAAAACTCTGGGTCAAAATTGGCATCTTTTAAATGCTCGATGATATAATCAACACTTCGTTTTTCATTGAGCCATTTGTCAAACGCTTGATGACGCATACGTATTCCAAAAGTATTGATACCTATAAATGCACTTGTGTTTTTGTCATAACAGATTCTTACAGAAAGATATTTGGTAGGATGCATCCAAGAGAAATGCTTTTCGTTTTCTTTAGGTTTTGGAAACACCCAACCGTAGGTTTGATATTCTATATCCATAAATTTAGCAGAGTTGAACCAATGTCCTGGATTATAAGCGGTTTTTGTTTTACAAATAGTTGTAGCCAGAGTTTTACCCATAATCTTTCCGGTGTACCATATTTGCTCTATGTTTCTACGATCTCCCGAAGGGTGCTGATGAAATTCGGCACAATCTCCAAGCGCATAAACGTCTGGAATGTTTGTTTCTAAGTATTCGTTTACCAATATTCCTCTTTTGGTATCAATGTTAGACGATTTTACAAAATCAATATTGGGACTTACCCCAGCAGTCAGTCCTACTACTTGGCAAGGAATTTCTTCTCCATGATTAGTGATAATAGATTTCGCTTTACCATCAGCACCAGCAATAATTTCTTTAAGCTCGGTTTTAAGTCGAAGGTCTATATGGTGGTCTTTCATATGGCGCATTATCATTTCACTTTCTTCTTTTGGTAGCACATTGCCCCAAAAAAGATTTTCACGAACTAAAAATGTAACAGGATAATTTCTTGCACGTAGCATTTCTGCCATTTCTATACCTATCAATCCTCCTCCAATTATTACTGCTCGATTAATTCCGTTTTTGGTGTTTTCCTCTAACGTATCCAAATCTTGTTTGCTATATAGTCCTTGTACCCCCGGTAAGTCTTGTCCTGGCCAGCCGAATTTATTGGGTTTAGAACCGGTAGCTAGTATGAGTTTGGTGTAGTTTACTTGCTCGCCATTATCAAGTTGTAATGACTTATTATTTGTGTCAATAGATTGTACGAAGGCTTGTTTGAGGTCAATTTTATTCTTTTCCCAAAACCAATTTTCATAAGGTTGAAGGTGCTCAAATTTCATGTGCCCCATATATACATACATAAGAGCCGTTCTCGAAAAGAAGTAAGGGGTTTCGGAAGATATTATAAGAATCTCGTGATTACTATATTTTCTAAGATATCTAGCAATAGTAACACCTGCAATACCATTGCCAATTATGACTATTTTTTCTTTCAAAATATTGTTTTTTACATTGAACTTCTAATCTGTCGCAAAGTACTTCATTTCATTACAAAAAAAAGGTGATTTCTGTTACAAGTTGAAAAGTTTTTATGGTTGATACTGGTTTGCAACTAACAAAAAGGAATGGCAATTTAAAAAGACCGTTGCTATAACTCTTGTTACTGAAAGAATACACGTATCTTTGCTTTTTGTAGTCTTATACTATAATTGTAGTATAAGATTAATAGGTTGTATAAGTTGTATTAAAATATTCAAAATGAGAGATATAGAATCAAAGCAGGATATACAAATAATGGTAGATTCATTTTATGACAAGGTCAATAAAAATGAATTATTGTCTTATGTATTTAATGATTTTTCAAAAGTAGATTGGGATGTTCATCTACCGAAGATGTATAATTTTTGGAATACGTTAATTTTTGGAAAACCTGACTATAAAGGTAATCCGTTTGCTTCTCACGTGGATTTACCTATTAAGGAAGAGCATTTTCAAAATTGGCTGGCATTATTTACCGAAAATATGGACGAACTTTTTGAGGGAGAGATTGCTGAAGCAACGAAGCAAAGGGCTAAATCCATAGCAGGAATATTTCAATCTAAGTTGGCATTTATGAACAATCAAAACCGTTAGGAAATGAAAAAAGCAACCATTTTAATTCTATTAATTTGTATGCAATCTTCTGTATTTGGACAAATTAATAGAATTAAAATGGTTGCTTTTTTCATTTCATAACGGTTTTGATTGTTCATAAATGCCAACTTAGATTGAAATATTCCTGCTATGGATTTAGCCCTTTGCTTCGTTGCTTCAGCAATCTCTCCCTCAAAAAGTT
>CAMZLL010000107.1 GCA_947311505.1 uncultured Cryomorphaceae bacterium | reverse complement strand
AAATTATGATTAAGAAAAGCCTAGTTATATTTACACTTACATTGGTTTGTGTAAATATAACTAGGCTTTTCTTAATCATAATTTTATTATTAATCCTATAAAAAAGGTGTTCATATTGTACGTTTGAATATATAAGTTATCAACTAACTTGTCATATTGATACGTAGCATAAATACTTGTTTTTTTTGTTAATGTATATTTTGTTGTTATACTAATTTTCTGATTTTCATTACTATTGTTAAACAACATCATACCATTTTCTATACCAAAAGTAGCATCTTTCTTGTTAAAATAATAACCTGATATATTTATTTTATCTGTTATACTCCAGCTAATAGACGGAATTACAATAAACTTATTTTTAATAGATTGTGTTGTCGATGACAGTTCTATACCAATTGAGAATCGTGGGGTATAATACCTCATAGAAAACCCCCCGTTAACGGCTATAAACGAGGAGTCTGAATAAGTTGTTGTACGGGTGCTGGTTGAATCTCGTTCGGTATAAAAAACAGAATTAAAATACTCTTTAATCGTATAGTTTTCAGTCTCAGTTTTTTGATATTTTGGATTGATAGCTGTGGAAAGAATGGATAAATTAGGCGAAAGACTAAAGTGCTTCCACTGTTTTTGAACGGTAATTTGCCCAAAGTAATTAGTTAAATTTAATTCTCCGTTGAGGTTTGAATTTATTGTTGTGTAATAATCTGAAGTATAGTTGTTTTTTGAATAACTATTGTAATAATCTCTTGAGGTAGTATAATCTGTATTGGCATTATACCCAGCATAATGTAGTCCTAATATTGCGCTCCATCCTTTTTTAAATGTATAGGAGGGACGTATGTAAAACTCATTTTGTAAAAAAGAACCCCAGTTTAATTTTTGTTGAGAATAGGTATAACTATAATAGATATCCAGTTTTGAATTAGCATGATGCATTAATCCAATGTTTCCGTATAATATATTACCAGCCAGATTTTGTTTGTCAGAAACTTTGACTCCACTTTCCACATATACAAATTGTAGTTTTTTTGGAGGAGTGTATCCTATTCTGTTTTGTATGGAATCATCTAATTCTGTGTAGGCATCGATCATTTCTTCTTCGTTGTTTAGATAATAATGATTCCAAAAGAGATACTCTTTAGCTATTTGACTCAAGGAGTTGTTTTCTAATGATTTATAAATATATAATAAGCTTTTATTATATTCTTTAAGGTTGAAATAGGCAATGCCTGTTCTTAGGTTTAAATAATAATAGTCATAACCCTCGTTAATAGCTTGCTCTCCAAAAACAGTAAGTTGTTCCCATTGTTGAGAGTTGTACATAGCAAATGAAGTACTATCTACACTTGTAAACGAGCGTTGTCCATAAGAGAGCAAGCTGGTCAAACAAAAAATGATATGTATATAAGTTCTTACTCCTTGCATTTTAAATTTATTTCTTTTTTCGAGGATTTAAATTTAATAGTTGAGATCGTATTATTTTTAATGTTAAAAACAGCTTTAAATTCGTTTGATTCATTGCCAAAAAGAACACCCTTACTTTCTGTAGTGAATTCGATTTCAGTAGGTTTATGTTCGTTATCTATTTTAGAAAAACGAAACTGATATTTTGCCTTGCAATAATGAAAAAATGGAGCTGTAAAATCATGTATAAATGTAATAAAAGGAGAGAAAAAGCCTTGTATTAATAAATTATCTTCGAGTATTAAGTCTTTGTAGCATCCAAGTACAACTTTATGCGCCCCTATATAAAAAGAGTGTAAAAGGGCTTTTTTACTACCATAATAGTCCGTAAAATAAAACATAGTTCCGTTATTCACAAAATAGGCAGTGGATTTTGTTTTTGAACAATACAAATAGGTTTGGTTTGTTGCAGAAACAAAAACTTCCCAGGATACAATATTGCCAGTTTCTTTATTTACAAATTCTAATTTCATACCTGGAATGAGATGAAAAGCTCTAGCCAACAATGGTGTAGTGGCTACGTTTGCGACAATCTGACCTTCTTTAGGGATGTCAAATTCATGAAAACTATATCCTGATTTATCTTTGGTCAAATAATAACTGATAGGATGTGCCAAAGTCTTAGAGCCAACATACGGTGTAGTTTGCATCTGAAAATGAATATGTGGCTCTGGAGATCTTCCAGAGCTACCACAGTAGCCTATTATTTTTCCTTTTTGTATGTAATCTCCTTTTTTAACTTGTAAGGTGTTTATTTTTAAGTGCGAAAGCTTAGAAAAAAGATATTCCCCATGTTTTATTACCACTGTGTTGCCCCAATTATTGTCAAGGTTTACATCTCCTATTTTATTATCTTCAATATTGTCTATCACTTCCACGACAATGCCAGCAGCAGTTGCTAATACAGGTATGTCATAACAGTAATAGTCTTTTAATTCTAAGCCGGGTAGTTTATAGGTTGCCCCATCATGGTTTACGATGTCAAAATCCAAAGCTTGTCCCCATTCTCCCTTGTGTGTAATGTTTCCATCATAGCCTTGAGAGATTCTCCATTCGCCCATTATTGGTAATGATATATGGTAATAGGTGTCTGAACTGAAACGTTCGACTGCGTTGAAAAATTTGTAATGATTTTTTTCAGGAGAAAACTGCTGTAAGGTTACCAATGTTAATCCTGCGGTTTTAAACCTCGTCATCATAGCAGATAGGAACAGTAGAACTACAATATTGAAGGGTAATGAGAATAATGGCAGTCCAAATTGGGTAAATAAAGTATGTAATGCACTTATTAATATCGCTATGATGGGAATTGTTAAGAGCAACAATAAGAATGATTTTCGAGAAGGAATAACAAAGAAACCACCAAGTGCAATAGCAGTAAGAATAAAATTAAAACCAATATAACTGTATATTAATTGGGAGAAATCTCCTTCTAAATAATAATAAAATGTATAACCTATTAAAAACCCAAAAATAGAAAGTAAAAAACCAATACGAGAGTAAATCAAGATCGCAATAGCCGTTAACAATCCAGCAAGATCATTAAACTGAAAGAAAATGGCTCCTAGTGATCTGAAATAAAGATAAATAACATTGGCAAAAGGTAGTTCACCAATAAAATCTGTAACACCAGTAAATAACTCTGGGAAATACCTCGCTAAGGAAAGAATTTCTTTTTGTTTTAATTCGAGAGCCGAAAAATTATCTACTCCCAAAATAATAATCCATAAGCCTAATAAGAATGGGATACTCAACATTGGCAACCCCCGTTTTCCAAGAGATACAGAAAACCAAATGGTAATAAATAAGGTAAGGAAAGAAATGACTAAAAGAAGAATAAAAAACGATAAGTTAAAATCGTAAAACATCCCGATGGCGAGACCTACCATTAAGGAATTATAGGTATAAGTACCATCTCTAAGCAATGCATGGCTAAAATTAAAAAGAACGCATGTAACCTGACCGATTAGTATCGCAATAACTCCACTTAACCCTGCTCCGATATCAAAAAAACTCACCAACAAAAGAATGTAGGCGAGTATTTTATTGTTAGAGAAAAAGATTTGAGAATAACTATTTATAAATCCTTCCCAAAAGAGTTTTATGTAATATTGTAATTTCAACTACTTCATTTTAAAGTTCAAAAGTACTCAAATATTCAGGTTTAACTTCTTTTACCTCCACATCTTCTAACGATTCTTTGTTTTTTATAATGTGAGGATTACCTTTAGTGTCAATTAAAACAACTGCTGGACGTAGTGAAATAAATTGCATAGATTGTGTTATGTTGTACGCTCCTACATAGTGAACAACCACATTATCTCCTTTATTTAATGGAGGCATAGTAACGTTTTCTCTCACTACATCAATATTCATACACAATGGACCATACATTACAGTGTCTTCTGTGTGGTGACTAAATTCTTGAGCAGGAGAAATTTTATGATTGTACCAAAAAGCAGTAAACAATATGTTGACACCAAAATCCATAATAGTAGCTCTTCTTCCATCTGACAATCGTTTGTTGGAGATAACAGAACCTAATAAAAACCCTGCGTCATCAATAAGTGCTCTACCCGTTTCTAAATACAAGTACGGTAAATCATCGTTGTCAAATCCTGCATTTAAGAGGGCGGTTGTAATAGCTTCTGCATATTCGTGAATTTCAGGAACGGTATCAGTACCGGGTTGATAAGCACCTTTCAACGTATTTTTTGAAGCAAATCCACCACCCATATCTATATAGGTAATCGTTTTGTTATATCTTTTCTTAATGCCCTGTGCAAGATCTGCCATTTTGGAAGCTGCCACTCCATAAGCACTAGCCATAAGCATAAATGTACCAATATGGCAATGCAAACCTATCAAATCTAATGTTTCGGAGGCCATGATTTTATTGATTGCCTCCCAAGCTTGTCCGTTTTCATAATTAAAACCAAAGCGATCCCACATCGGATATATTCCCGTATCCATGTTTACTCGAATTGCTACTCTAGGCTTTTTATGCATTTCTTTAGCGAGCTCCGTCAATCGATATAACTCGTCTAAATGGTCAATATGTATGGGTGAATTATTATTAATAGCAACGATTAAATCTTCGTCTGTTTTATCTGGCCCATTAAATAGTATTTTATCCGTTGGGACACCGTTTTTCATAGCTTTTTCGTACTCAAACATAGAAACCACTTCTCCCCAAGACCCTTCTTGATGGAAGATGTTACATACGGCATTTAAATAATTGGTTTTATACGACCAAGCAAACTGAACCTTTGGATATCTCGTTTCAAAAATACGTTTTGCACTTCTGATATTTTCTCTAATTTTTCGTTCAGAAAGGACAAATAGAGGCGAACCATATTTTTCTAGTAAATCACTTACTTTGTTACCATCAATATGTGTCATTGGAGTGTATTCGGTTTTTGTTCCGAATTTATTCATCAATCCTGTATTTAACGGCTTTATTATTGGTCTTTCATATTGTTTCTTATCCATATTTCTAGTGTTTTAATATTGGTGTGCAAATTTTTATAACTCTCCTAATGTCGATATCTGTTCAAACTCTTTCATATCCACAATCATATCTTCTGAATATCGAATAAACATTTTACCTACTTCAAAACTTGTAAATGGAGCAACTTCTTTATCCATAGCAAGATTAACCAAAGACTCAACTTGATTTTGACCAGATCCTACGGTCAGATAACACCAAGCAGGAAAGCGAGGATTAATTTCAATCAAAAAGTACTCGTCATTGGTGGTTTTCATAAACTCCAGTTCAAAAGGTCCATTCCACTTGGTGTTTTTAATCAACTCATTTGTTATTTTTAGAAGTTTTTCATCTTCAAGTGTTACTCCAGCCCAAGCTTTCCCTTTGTCTGTAATATACAATTTCCGCATAGGAACTGCTCCCATTGTTGTGCCTTTTCCATCTCCTATACCACAGACGTTAACTTCTGATCCGTGAACAAATTTCTGCACCAAAATAGGCACTCCCCATTCTCCGCTTATTTTATTGAAGTGCTGAATAGCTTGATCTGCGGTGTAGGCTATTTTAGCATCATAATACTTTCCTTTTACTACTAATGGAAATCCAAAATCATTTGCTATTGGAGGAATTTCAGCTGATGCATAAACCATTTTAGCAAAAGGAACTTTTATGTTATGTGTGATACCATATTCAAATAGGTTCACTTTATGACGTGCCTCAAATTGCTCTTTGGTTGGCAACATCATTTTTATTTTCAATTCTGTTTCTATTTGTTCTTGAATACAAATAAAGTTAAATAACTCAGCATCAAAATTTGGATATAAAAAATCAACATCCTCTTGTTTGTTGATGTATTCAATACGTCCAAACAATACTTCTTGACCAGCTGATGGATAAGGTATTTGGTAGGTTTTATCTACTAAATCATGCATGTAAATACCCGGTTCTAAAGTCTCATAAGACAAACCGATGATTCGCACATCAAAACTTGTAGCATCTCTCAAGGCTCTTATAACTGCCATTCCAGGACCGGGACTATCTATGGCATTAAGACCTGTTACGGCTATGGTATATTTGGGTTTGGACATATTATTGAATTATTATTTTTTCTGTTTTTGTACCATTTACAGTATTTATTTTTACTAAATAAACGCCATTTGCTAAGTTGCTTATGTTAAGGGAGGTTTTATTCTTGTTTACTTTTGTTTTTAGTATCAACTCGCCTGTAAGGTTGTAAATCAGTACAGATTTTATATTTTCAGTACCTGCATTGATATTTAGTCTGTTTTTTGTAGGATTAGGATATAGTTTAATCTTGTTTGATATTAGGTTTTCTTCTAGTCCTAAAGGAGGGTCAATTACAATAAACTGCCCCATCATACCATTGTCTTCATGTGTGAGTAAATGGCAATGAAACATGTAGGGAATATTTTCATCTGCAAAATCTTCAAATTTAGCTATAAAACGTACTGTTTCTTGTGGTTTTACTAAAACAACATCTTTTCTTCCAGCTTCATTTGCTGGTGGAGCAACTCCATCTCTAGTCAGTATATAAAATTGTACATCGTGCACATGAAAAGGATGAGAAATAGCAGATTGATTGGTGACTTCCCATATTTCAGTAGCGCCAAGTAGCACAGTGTCGGTTATAACCATGTGATCAAAGGAATTTCCATTGATTAAAAAATGTCCATTTAATTGATTAAAACCTGGAGACATTGGTGTAAATGTAAATGTTCTGGTTTTATCAGCAGTATTTTCGTCAATAGGTACTACCGCAGCAAGTGTTGAGGGTAAGGTTGTGATAGCGTTGGTTGTGGGAGCTCCTACATTATATTGTAAAATAGTAAAGTCAGCTCCATTAAGAGGATTTGGATTGTAGCCAGTCAATGGCATACTTGCATTCATACCTGGTGCAGCAGACCCGTATATCCCATTTAAAAACTCAGATGCATAGCTTATCAAGTCAATACTTTGACCGTTTAAGGAAGAAAAATCTATTACAATTTCTGCTCGTTCTCCTGGAGTCAAAAGTAATCTTGTGAGGGTTACTGGTGCTGCTAAAAGACCTCCGTCTGATGCTATTTGTTGAAATGGTTGATTTCCAGTTAACCCTATGTAAAACGCACGTTGAGATGAACCATTCAAAACTCTAAAACGAACCATCTGAGCAGGAACATCAAGCATTGGATCAACAGTTGCGTTCACCATCATAATACTATCAGAATTGGTATGACTTAGTATTTGATAATTCGTATCAAAAGCTTTGGTTTGCAATGCCAAAGGAAAATCATCTATACCATAGGTACGAGGCAAGGCTAATGCTTGTTCTTCTGCGTCTCTTACTAAGATGAATCCTGCCAATCCTTTGGAAACATGCTCGTCTGTAATACCATGCAGATGTGGATGATACCAATAAGTAGCAGCTTTGTCTAAAACACCAAATTTAGGCGACCAAGAAGTGTTTGGTGGTATTATAGAATGAGGACCTCCATCGTTTTCGGGAGACACATGTAAACCATGCCAATGCATCGTTGTGGTATCTCCAATTTGATTGTTTACCGTAAAATAAACCGAATCACCTTGATTTAATAATAACGTGGGCGCAAGTATATTTCCATTGACTCCATACGTATTCGTTACTTGCCCTGTGAAAAACTGATGCGTGCCATTTTGAATCGTTAAATTGATGTTGGATCCAGAAAGTGTGTCTGGAATAAATAAAGGATTTTGTCCATACGCTATTGCACCTGCAAGCATCGATATAATTAGAGTTGATAATTTCATATACATATATTTATTCGCCCAATTTATAAGCAGTTAACATTCTTTCAAAATCAAGATAATCTTTCTCAACTGTATTGAGATCAATCATATATTCATCGGTAATTGTTTGTTTGATTTCCTCTTCAGACTTACCATTTTTTAGGTATCTAATTATTTCTTGACCAATTTGATTTACAGAATAGGAATCTCCCGTTAGTGGATTAAACAAAAATCCATTATCACTTACGGCTACGTTTTTTCTAATTTTCATAATGCTTTCGATTAAAATGACTATATTATTATTTCATAATACGTTGTAAAAGTAGTAAATAAGCCCAAAATAGATGTTGCACTATTTTAATTTTGATTTATACAATTTAGAAAAGCGAAACAGATTAAATTATGCACTCTATATGATATCCTCTAAGGGTATTCTTAAAGGTTCTTCCAATTTACAAAAATCTGTTACGGTATATCCGGTTGTTGCTTTGAATTGTCGACTTAGATATTGTACGCTACTATACCCCAGTTGATAAGAGATTTCGCTTAGTGAATAATCATCTTCCAATAGTAACATTTTGACTTTTTCTATTTTTAAAAGAATAATATACTTTTCAATTGTTGTCCCTGTTACTTTTGAAAAAGTTTTGCTTATTTTATCATAGCTTTCTTGCACTCGTTCGCTGATGTAAAGTGAGTTTCTAATGAGCGAATTGGAATTTGTAGCTAAGTGAATTAGTTCTATAGCAGCGGTTTTAATTTCTTCCACTAAAATTTCATCTTTATCCTCAAGTACACCAAAGCCTATGCTCTCAAAGTGATGAACCAAATCGTTTCTTTTTATTTCAGGTTTCAATATTTTAAGACGAACACAACCAAGCTCTATTTGTTGTATTTGTATTGATTCATAAGCTTCAAAATAAAGTTTGATTAATCGAACACAACTATTTGATACCATGTTTTTCAGAAAGAATTGATAAACTTGCATGTAAATAGGAAATTTATTGTTCTTTCGCCTTATTAATCTTATTTTTCTTAACCTGAACCATAGCTAATGAAATCAAACCAAGAGCTACAATGAGAATCGTTTGAGAAGACCAAACGAGCGCACCAAAACCAAAATCTTCTCCAGGGGCATTTCCAGCCAAAAGAGATTCGGGATCCCTAAAGAAGGAAATAACAGCTCCTACCATAATAGGGTAAGTTCCAATTCCTCCTTGTGTAACGATAAAACCGATAGTTCCTGCTACAAATCCAATCATAACAGCCGCTATTGGTAAATCTTTTGTGAAGTCTGTGGCATAAAAAACCACCCAAAACATACCAATATAACATGTCCAAATCAACAGGGTATGTAGCAAATATGGAACTCTGTCTTTCATTTTAAAAATCGCAAAAAGCCCCTCTTTCAATCCTGAAATAAATCCTTTAATCTTGTCTTTAATACCGGGTTTTATTTTGAGTAAAACTGCTATACCAATAATACCAATCACTAAAACCCCAAAGAAAATATATGTTCCCCAAGATGTTCCGGTAGCCGCTTCGGTTGTTTCTGTTTTGTTGGATAATAAGATTTCGTACAGTTCAAAAACCTTATCGTAATTTAACAACATAGCTGAGCCTGTGATTATTCCCAAACAAATAACATCTATAACACGTTCTGCTACGATAGACCCAAAACCTTTGTCAAAAGGTACATTGTCAGTCGTTTTTAGTACGCCTGCACGAGAAGCTTCCCCCATTCTAGGCACTATAATATTCGCTATGTAGCCAACCATTATGGCGTTGTACGAATGTAAAGTAGAAGGTTTGTAGCCCATCGGTTTGAGTGCGTACCTCCATCTAGTGGCTCTACTCCAGTGACTTATAAAGCCAATCACTAATGCAACACCAATCCACATGTAATTTGCTTCACTAAAGACTTTTAAAAAACTGTCTTTTTGCTCGGCATCAAAGCTTGACCAAAAATACCAACAGATATATACCCCCAATATGAGCGGTATTACTATTTTTAGAATATTGAGTATTGTTTTCTTCAAGCTAAGTGGTTAACGTTATTTTTTATAACAAATTGTTATCATCTGGAAATGCAATGCCTGGCTTGTAGGTTTTTGCTTCTTCGGCATCCATATAAGCATAACTGATAATGATTACTTTATCTCCAACAGCAACTTTACGTGCGGCTGCTCCATTCAAACAAATAGTGCCTTCGCCACGTTTACCTTTAATGGTGTAAGTTTCTAACCGTTCTCCATTGTTAACGTTTACAATCTGAACTCGTTCCCCTTCAATGATATGCGCAGCATCCATCAAATCTTCATCTATGGTGATGCTTCCTATATAATTCAAATCCGCCTGCGTAACTGTGGCACGATGGATTTTACCTTTAAACATTTGTATTAACATATAGCAAAAATATAATTTTCTTTAGTATGAGGTGTGTTTATCTCATAATTTTCAGGATTCTACCCTTTTATTGAATTTAGTAATATGGAAATAGACTATATTTGAACCCGTACAAATATCCAATCAATATGATCACAAATACCTCCAATTCTTTCATGTCTTTCTTACTTATTTTCTTATTTTTAAAACAAGCAGTAGCTGGCTATTCTCAAACAGCTATTGATACTTTAAATTTTGGGGATAGCTTGATAACAACTGACAATTATTATCGACAAATCTTGTGGGAAAAAGGAAAAGCAGGTTTGTATGACGCTAAAGATAATAGGTTAATAATAAAACCTGAATGGGATATGCTTGTGGTTTGTGGCGCAGATGATGTTATTGGAAAAAAAGGTGACCAAATGGCATTAATTTCAGCTAAAGACGGTGTTGTTTTGAAGTCAAATAGTGCAGATGTTATACTGTTTGGTGTGGATAGTGAAGAGAGCCCATTGGAACAACTTCAAATCGGGGAACAAAGGTATTCGATTGTAAACAACCATCATTCACATACTTCGTATCGCGTTTTCGATGATAAACTTAATTATGCCAATAAATATAGAAACGGTATATCGCAATATGCAGAGAATATTTTATTGGTTAAACACAATAGCCTTAGGGAGGTTCAAAAATATGATATGGATGGGGATCCTGTATTTGATAAAAACACAAAACCTATTAAAGAGATTATAGGATCGCAATCTGCACGTTTTTTTGATACTAGCAAACAACGATTTTTGAATCTAGCTTATAAGAATGCTTCGATATGCCCTTCGGGGGTATTGGTGGAAACTTCACAAGGAAAATTAGGACTGCTTGACAAGGGGTTAAACACAATAATTAATCCCAAATATAAAAACCAATGGACTGCTAATGACTCTATTAAAATATTTGGATTATTCGATATAAAGCTACATCAATCTTTAGAATCTGAAAACATATCATACATAAAACAAGGAAAAATGGGGTTGGCTTTTTTAGATTTAGAGCAGCTTTGGTTTTTCGAAATATTACCCGCTCGGTACGACCTGATAGTAAAAGACCATTTAGTAATAACAAACGATACTATATATTTGTTGGATGAAAATTTTAAAGAAATAAACAATCTAAAAAGTTCTTTTCACTTTTCTTATATGGTAGATGAATTAGAAGGACTAGGAGCATATAAGGTTGATTCTTCATATTTTGATTTCAAGAAACCCTATGCCGCTATTAAATATTTTTATAGTTTAATCGACCCAGAAATTGATATAAAGAAAATCAATAAAAAACGATATCAAGTTCAGATTAATACCAGTAGAACCACACCTCTATTAGACGAATTTGGAGCGTTGGTGTATGACGACTATGGCTACCGTTTATTTGATCTTACTGGAGGCAAATACGCAGGTGTTTACGATATATCAAAACAAGAATGGGAAATTGAACCTGTATATGAGTTTATTGCTGAAACTGAAAACGGGTATGTGGCTTGGGAATCTAAGGAGAAGCTTATTTACCTTAAAGACAAGGAGAATTTTGAGAGCTTAATGGAAGATGCCGAAGTGGATACTGGTCTAGTTATGAAATATTTACTGCCCTCAGGAAGCCAAGTGTTTAATGCGGTAGATAATAACCCTGAGATGTACTATACTGTACATGGCAAAATGGGAATGTTTGATTTAAGGGCATATCCAGAATTGCCAACTATAATAAAAAAGGCTGAACAAGATTATATTTCTTATTTTGAAGACTTAGGTGTTTATGTTCATATAAACAATGGGCTTTTTTCTTTTTCATACAACAGTGCTGAAACAATTAAGCTTCCAAAAATTCCTCAAAAAAACATTTCTTTTGAAGAATCGGACTACTCATTGTATGTCTCTATAGATGGCGAACGTTTCAGACTCATTGAGAAAGATGGTAAAAATCATTGGAGTATTGATAAAACAAAAAATTACGCAAAAAAAATATATGAAATTGAGTTGCTTTCGGATGGCA
Source organism: uncultured Cryomorphaceae bacterium (assembly GCA_947311505.1). Classification (GTDB taxonomy): domain Bacteria; phylum Bacteroidota; class Bacteroidia; order Flavobacteriales_D; family Parvicellaceae; genus Parvicella. Next base: position 17,958 of record CAMZLL010000107.1, on the reverse strand, counting down.
ACATTTTACATAATGTTGATTGTTATGAATTGACAGAGCTATTAGGCGATTACGATGAGGGCACAGAATTAGTATCTGGAATTACACAAGGAGGCGTGTATAATCCTAAAGATAATAGATGGGCAATTGCCCCCCAATCTTCAGTCGAACTGAAGGACAATGGATTCATAGTTTATCACATACCCGACTTTTACCAAGATACCGTCTATTTGGGATATGTGTCTGCGGATTATGAGTACAAAACGGAGGTTGATTATGATGGGGTTGCTATACTGGAAGATGTTGTACTTGTTCGCAAAAATAACAAAATAAGTCTTTTAAATTTTCATGCAGAAGAAATTTTTAAACCCTTTGTTTACAAAGGTTATAGCATTGGTTATAGAGATGGTTTTATATTCAGTCCTTATCAAGAACAATTTGATGAATTTGGGGATCCGATTTACGATGAGTTTGGTGACCCTATGGTGCTCGAAAATATTATAAAGGACAAAGCCGGAAATAATATCACCATACCATATAGGGGAATGATGCTGTTTTCTAATGGAATCGTTTTAATAGAAAAAGAGACTGAAAAGGGTTTTAAATATGGGTTTTATGACTTAAAAAACAAAAAACTATTACACGAGCCAACATTTGACATTTTGGATTATTCAGAAAATGATAAAATTTGGATAAAAAAAGAAGGAAAATGGGATTTGGCGGAGGTAGGTGCCGGAGTTACTTTCTCTCAAAATAAGTATGACGATGCCAATTTCTTTTGGTGTAATGAAGATGCTTACGCTACGGTACTCAAAGATGGGAAAACAGGGTTGCTTACCTTAGATAACATAGAAGTTTTGCCTTTGGAATATGATAGCATTATTATTCCAGATGCTGAGTCTGATTTTTTGAATCTTCTGATTACGATTAAATCGGGAAAATACGGTCTGTATGATGTATTGACTAAAAAAACAATTTTAGAGCCTGAGTATATAAGTCTTTCAATAGGAACTGAAAAAGAGCTTTATGTTCAATCAAAAGCAGGCTACGGAGCATTTTTGCTAAATAGCATAAAAAAAGATGGTTCATTTGATTGGAGTATAAAACCCAACAACCCCTACCCTCTTAATTGGTTTGTGGCAAAAGAATTTCTAGAAACCGGAGCTGAAAATAAGAAAGGCGTTATTGACCTGTCTAAATCGATTCTGGTTCCTTATGAATATGGTCAAATATCATTGCTTTACACGTATCTTCACAATGACATAAAGCAAGAAGAATTAATGTCTAAGAAGTACATAGTCGTAAGTAAAGATATAAATAGCAGATTGAAAGCTGGACTATATGAAAGTTCAAAAAACTTAATAATTCCTTGTAAATACCATTCTATTGCAATATTTGATGCTGAAGCAGAGCTGATGTTTGTCTCAAAAATTGTGGATGAAAAAGAATTATTTGGAATATGGAGTATTAAAAAATCAAAAGAAGTTGTACCTTGTGAATACATATTTGAGTATAGATTTGTAAATGATCAATATGTATATATATTTAATAAAGAAAACAAAAGTTTTTCTTTTGAAGAATTGCTAAATAAATATAATTAATACGCTATGAAAACAATGGCGATGGTACGTTTACAGATATCACATTTTCTGCAGGTCTGAGCGGTACATCTTTAATAAATACGTTTGGAATAACCACTGGAGATATAAATAATGATGGATTTAGAGATTTGTTCATAACCACCAATGAAGATTTAACAACAACAGAAAAAGTTCCTAGTCTGCTATATTTAAACAATGGAGACGAAACTTTTACAGATATTAGCGTAGCAGCAGGCATTCAAGATAGTGCATGGGGGTCTAGTGCGTCATTTGGAGATTATAACAAAGATGGTTGGCTAGATATTTATGTTGCCCACTATATTGAAGAAACTGGTGCTTCTACTGATTCTACTGGATTTATCACTTTTTCACACATTGGATATTCCAATTCCCTTTTTCTAAACAATGGCGATCTTACTTTTACAGATGTAGCTGGAATCACCAATGTAGTAGATACGGGAACTACACTTGCAAGTACATTTACAGATTATGACAACGATGGCGATGTAGACATATATGTTGCTAATGACTTTGGGTTTGATTTAACTAAAAACGGTCTATATCAAAATCAATATCCCAACGATAGCTTTACTAACTTAGCTACAGCAACGAATAGTAATTTAGGTATCTTTTCTATGGGTATAGCCGTAGGTGATTATGATGAAAACGGAACTTTAGATTATTACATCACTAATATTGGAAGGAATGTTTTGTTGCAAAATCAAAGTAATTTTTCATTTTTAGATGTTGCCACTTCCGCAGGTGTCGAAAATCAATTTGTGGACACGTTGAATACAACAAGTTGGGGAACGGGCTTTTTTGATTATGATAACGATACCTACCTTGACTTATTTGTGTCAAACGGATATATAGAAACTGCTCCACAATTTGCAACTCATCCTTATGATCCAAATAAACTATACAGAAACAATAATGCAGACGGTACATTTACAGATTTGCAATCCACAGCAGGAATAGGAGATACTACAATAGGTAGGGGAAGTGCATTTGCTGATTATGACAATGATGGGGATTTAGATCTTTTACAAGGCGTTCTTGAGGAAGATACAGTCAACACCTCTACACATGCTTTACTTTACCAAAATAATGGAAGTAATACTGGAAATTGGTTAAAAATAAAATTGAATGGTACAATATCAAATAAAGATGCATTTGGCGCTCGTATAGAATTAAAAGTAGATAACAGGACGTTCTTGAGGGAAGTTGGAGGGGGATCAAGCCATGCATCGCAAAACACGAGTATTGCACATTTTGGAATGGGTACGTACACCCAAGCAGATAGCATAATTATTTATTGGCCAATGGGAGATACAAGTATCATTACCAATATCAACACCAATCAATATATCGAAATAACCGAAGTAGATCCAAATTTATCTACCGAAGAAATAAGCCTTGATAATTTTACTTTCAAGGCATATCCCAATCCTGCTAAAGACAAAATTATTTTGCAATATAGACTGGATAAAGAAGCAAAAATACAACTTACTATTTTTGACAATACAGGGCTATTGGTAACGACTCTAGTAAATAAACCACAGAACAAGGGAGAAAAAAACATGATTTGGAATGTTTCAGAACACTTAAATTCTGGAATCTATTTTGCAAAAATAAACGTAGATGGGGTGTTTATAAAATCACTTAAGATGGTTGTGGTAAAATAGGTTTGATTAATCAAGTTGATATTTTCTGTGGTAGATACATATCGTGTTCTTTTGTTACTTCTTTTCCAAAACCACATATACAGGCAAATGATCAGATACACCTCCTATGTATTTAGTACCTGCATAAGTTCTGTTGGGTTGACATTTTCCGTTGGGTCTAAAGTGAAGCACATTTTTATGTTGGAAAACATTTACTTCGTTATTTTTTATGACAATCGAGCCCTCCTTTGCATGTAGCAACACCCTGTTGATCATCATTTGATCAAGCATTAACCATTCTCCCATATGTGTAGAAGTACCTACTTTTTGTTTGTCTAACTCGGCAGATAGATTAAAAAACTCATCGGATCGGATTTTTTTATCTCGTTTTGCTTTTAGTATTCTTATTAAACTGATATCTGTAGGTTCATCATTAAAATCTCCCATTATGAGAATATTTGATTCTGGGAAATCAAATTGAATTTGCTCAATTTTCTCTCGTACTTTATCGGCTACATGCAATCTTTTGTTTTCGGTTTGTTTAGCTCCATCTCTTCTAGAAGGCCAATGATTAACCACAATCCAAAATTCTTCGCCACCGATTACTGCTTGAAAAAACAATACATCTCGTGTCTTGATGTCTTGATTCCAAGGGAAGTTGATTCTTAAATATTCATGCTGTATATATGTTACACGTTCATTATCAAAAATAAGCCCCACATCTATTCCTCTCACATCTGGACTGTCTCTGTGGACTATCTCATAGGAAATTTCTCTCATACGAGGTTGATTAATCAAATCCTCCATTACACCTCTATTTTCTATTTCGGAAAACCCTGCTACAATCGGATGCTTATTATGTACAGATAAAATTATATTTTCGAGGTTTGCCAACTTTCTTTCATAGCGTTCTTGCGTCCATTTGTATTTGCCTTTGGGCGTATAGTCGCTATCTATCACGATGGGGTCATCATTGATGTCAAAAAGATTTTCTACATTATAAAATAATATGCTGTGATTGATGATTGATTTCATAAGGGATAAAGTTATTGTTTTTTCTGTGATATTTAAATTTGTATCATTAGAAATGAAAGCAAGGAGGCATAAATTAATAAAACTGTAGTTTAACAAATCACTTTGTCACCTCCTCTAAAACTCTGCATTATTTGGTGTTCTAGGAAAAGGAATCACATCTTTAATGTTTGCCATTCCTGTTACAAACATAATCAAACGTTCAAAACCTAAACCAAATCCTGCATGAGGTACTGTGCCAAATTTACGAGTATCTAAATACCACCAAACATGTTCTTCTGGAATATCAAAATCTTTACATTTTTTAAGCAGCTCTTCATAACGCTCCTCACGTTGAGACCCTCCTATTATTTCGCCTATGCCAGGAAACAGTACATCCATAGCGGCTACAGTTTTTCCGTCATCGTTGTTACGCATATAGAACGCTTTTATTCCTTTGGGGTAGTTATAAATGATGACTGGTTTTTTGAAGTGCTTCTCTACTAAAAAACGTTCGTGCTCTGAAGCTAAATCTACTCCCCAATCTACTGGGAATTTGAATTTTTTCTTTTTGTAAGGTTTAGACCTTTGCAAAATATCAATAGCTTCTGTATAGGTAATTCTTTCAAAATCGTTTTCCACTACAAACTTCAATCTCTCGATAAGTGGCAATTCGTTTCGTTCTGTTTTTGGTTTTTGAGAGTCTAATTTCATTTCTCTTTGGTGCAAGAATTCTAAATCTTCTTTGCAGTTATCCAGCGCGTATTGAATGACGTAAGACATAAACTCTTCACTCAAGTCCATATCGTCATTTAGATCTGCAAAAGCAATCTCTGGTTCTACCATCCAAAACTCTGCAAGATGTCTTGACGTGTTGGAGTTCTCAGCTCTAAATGTTGGTCCAAAAGTATATACTTGCCCCAATGCGGTGGCTCCAAGCTCTGCCTCTAGTTGTCCTGAAACGGTTAGGTTGGTTTCTTTTCCAAAAAAATCTTGTTTTACATCTACATTCCCATCCTCATCTTTGGGAACATCGTTTAGCGGAAGCGTGGTCACTCTAAACATTTCTCCTGCTCCCTCTGCATCACTTCCTGTAATTATAGGCGTGTGTAGATATACAAATCCATTCTCATTAAAGTATTTATGGATGGCAAAAGACATTGCGTGTCGTATTCTAAATACTGCACTAAACACTTGCGTCCTAAAACGAAGGTGCGCTTGTTCTCTCAACAGTTCCATGCTGTGACGTTTTGGCTGAAGAATGGTCTTCGCTATTTCATCAGGGTTAGCTGTTCCAAGTATCTCTACTGTTGTGGCTTGAACTTCTACAGCTTGACCTGCTCCTTGCGATGTGACTAATTGACCTATAACAGAAATAGCAGAACCAACCGTTATGTTGTTCACAATATCAGCATCAAACTTTTCAAAATCTACAACAACTTGCATATTAGATAAACAAGATCCATCATTTAAAGCTACAAATTGTTTGCTTCTGTATGATTTTACCCATCCTTTTACCAATATTTCTTGGTTTGGTGTGGCTTGCAATGCGTCTTTGATTTTTATTCGTTTCATGATTTATTTTTTTGAGAACTACAAAAAAACGAACTTTTAAGAGATTGAGGGTTGTTTTGATAGAAAAAATTGTAAAAAATCTAATTCCTAAAAAACCGAAAGGCTGTGTTCAAAGAACACAGCCCATCGGCACCACCTTATTATTAAGTTGCTATGAAGCAACAGTGCTAAAGTACTTTTTTTATTGACTCCTGCAAGTTCTTATCGGTGAGCGAACGTTTTTTCTCGATGACCAACAACTATTTTCGTATGCCTAAAACACAAGCATCATCTATTTGGTCAAAACCTTTTTTCAGTCTTCAAATTCAATATCCTGTTTGCTTTCCTTTATAAATTGCAGGAATACCTTTTTCCATCCAAGGGGGTAATGTTTCCTCTTTTAGATAGTAATCAAAAAATTGCATCATTCGGACACTTAAATCTATCCTATTGGCGGTCTTCATCAGGTTGTGTTGGTCTCCATTGTAGTTGAGCATCCAGGTGGGTTTGTTTAGTCTTCGCAATCCGTTAAACAACTCTATCCCTTGGTACCAAGGTACTGCGCCATCGCCATCGTTGTGCATAATTAACAAAGGTGTTTGCACATTTGGCAGGTGGAAAATAGGAGAATTTTCAATGTATAATTCAGGCGCCTCCCAAATGGTTGCTCCAATTCTACTTTGCCCAGTTTCATACTGAAAGGCTCTAGAAAGTCCTGACCCCCAGCGAATTCCTCCATAGGCGCTAAACATATTACTTACGGGTGCTCCTGCCATACCCGCCCGAAACTTGGTGGTCATTGTTACCAACTGTGCTGTTTGATAGCCGCCCCAACTTTGCCCTTGCAACCCCATTTTTGTGGAATCTATATAGTTGTATTTTCTAATTAAAGTTTCTGTGCCACTCATTATAGCGTTGTAGGCGCTTTGAGCAGGATGTCCGGTTTTGTATTTAATATCTGGTATAAAAACTAAATATCCATTGCTGGCATATTCAACTGGGTGAATTGTGGAGGCAGATGGTCGTGGTCGATCATAATTGTGCAATCTGTTACTAGAGCGTTCGTAAAAATACACGAGCATCGGATATTTTTTAGTTGCATCAAAGTCTTCGGGCTTGTAAAGCAATCCTGCTACAGAATCTCCATTATAGTCTTTCCAATCTACGAGTTCTACTGTTGCCCAATTGTAACTTTCTCGTTGTGGGTTGGCATCAGAGATTTTCGTTATATTTTTAAACAAGAGATCACTCAAATACACATCTGGATAATCTTTAACAGTCGATTTCCTGTAAATAATTTGACTACCCTTTTTAGCTTTAGCTATTCCAAACAAACGAGCATCTTCTTCTAATAGCATTTCTAAGCCATTTTCACCATAACGCCAAATTCCTTCTTGCTTTGTTTTTTCGTTAAACGATTTTAGGTAAAATCCCTTAACAAAGTTGACATAAACTTGATCTCGATCTAGGTTCAACAAAGAGTACGAACGATTGGTTTCTTTTCCTTTAGTAAATCGATAAGGCTTGCCTCCGTTAATAGGAATAATCCACAAATCTTGCTGGCTATTTATCAATATACTAGCTTCCCCCAAAGACCAATTAACAGTTCCATGTGCAGGCATTTTATCAGGAACATCGTGATATTTTTTATAAAATTTAGCATCTATATTTTGAGTAAGATTTTTGGTCGTATTTTTATTCAAATCCATAAGATACCAAGAAGAATCTGTATGTTCAAAATAGGTTAAGTAACCTCCCGAAGGGGAAAGAGAAGGATTCCACCCGTGAAAATGCTTTAGCAATGTATCTTTCTTACCGGTATTGACATTTACTCGGAGATAATCATAATACCAATAATCCCACGTCATTTCCTTCAGATAAGGTGTCTGAATTCTCTCTAACGCAAAATCGCTATTAGAATGATTGTATAAGGAGATGCTATTGGCTGAAGTATCTGTGAGTTGTACCATTTTATCGGTATCTAAATGATATACAAAATCAGCAGATGCTTTTTTATCTCTTTTTTGAGACAACAATTGTTGAGGTTGTAATCTCCCGTCTGTCCAACTCCAAAGATCTAGATGGTATTTTTCACTTTTAACGACCGTGTCTTTCCCAGAGTTAATAGGCTTATTGCCAACTCCAAAAAATAGTTTTGAACCATCTCTTGAAAAATGTATGTTTTCATTTTCGTTTACCGATTGATAATTTGCAAATTGACTGTTTACTGTATCAACTATCAATTTGGAAGTGTCTGTTTGTATATTGTAAGCATACAATTGATACACTTTATATTCTCCCGTATCAGCACTTGCATAAAACGCGAGTTGTTCGCCCAACCTATCAAAAGCCACCCCTTGAATATTTCCTTGAATATTGAATATTGTCTTCTTTTCAAGACTTGACATATCATACAGTATTAGTGCTGTAGAATCTATAGTATCAGCTATCGTTTTAGAAGATACAATAAATGCTCTATTTCCGAAATAACTCATCCCATAATCAAGTGCGTGGGGTATATGAAATATAGAATCTAGAATAGGGTTGAAAAAGGTCAATGGATTTCCGTTTTCTGCTACGAAATTTGCATCTTTCTTTTTTTTCTTTCTAAACTTGTGATACCATTTTCGTTTTCGCTTTTCTTGTTTAGTTTCGCTTTTAAATTTTTCATCACGTTTTATTAGCATCCAATCGCCTCCTTCTTTGCCTAACGTTACGCTTTTAGCTTGCGGAAACAAATAAATGGTATCTTTTTCGAATAAATAGACACCAACACTATCTTTAGCCCACTTCTTTTTAGGTATTTCATCAAGTTCTAGTTTTCTTAATGAGTCTTTGTCATTCTTTATTTTGAAAGCTACATATTGATCTTTAAAATGAATACTTGAGCTACTTGACCTTCCTATATACTTGGTTGTTTCTGACCTAGAATCATAAATTGCTAACGTATCATTCCTCCAAATATGCTTAATCGGATATACAATTACATTTCCCTCATTGGATAGTTGAACACTTGGTATTGAAGCCCATTTAAAATAGTCTTCTGTTGTTATTTTCTTTTTAACTTGGGCGTTAAAACAAATGCCAAAAAAGATAAATAAAAATAGTAAATACATTCTCATACCGTGAAAATAGTTAATTAATTTAGATTGAATGACACTATCAAAATAAAAAAGCTATTCGTCCGTAAAATACAGCTTTTCGTATAATAGGATATGATTTCAGCAAGGTAAGTCTTCAAAAGTAGTTAGCTTTGATGACCTATTAATAAATATAAAAAAAATTGTGATACAATCACACTGATATGCAACCTATGGAAAATTTGATTATTGAAAGGACGGTTCAAACTCCAGAAGTGAGGTTTCTAACTTCGGGCGAGTTAACTTTAGAAGGAATATCTATGCCTGACAATGTAAACCAATTTTATACCCCTCTATTTGACTGGGTAACCTTGTTTATGGCCGCTAACCCCAATGAAATTAATATTATGTTATGGATAGACTATCTCAACACTTCCTCTACTCGCGTTTTAATTGATTTTTTAAAACATCTCAAATCTTTAACTAACCCAAAAACACCCTTAAAGATAGTTTGGAAATATGAATCTGATGATGATGACATGCTAGAATTAGGAGAAGAGATAGCACTAGTTTCTGGTGTTGAATTTGAATACCAATCTTTTAATTAAGTATTTTGAAATATAGCAAAAACATAAACAAATATACATTAACCTTTAAGGATAAAAAGCTAGAAAGCACCTTCCGAAAGCAAGCAATAGAAGAAGGTAAACAACTTATACGTACTGCATTTACTTTTGGTATTATTCTATTTATAATTTTTTCTGTCGTTAGCGCTTCCGAAACTGGAGAATCACTAGCTTATTGGGTAAACCGAGCTATAATTATTAGCACTACGCTTTATTTTTTATTGCTCGCCTATACCGACCAATATGTAAAATGGTACCTCGGCTCGCTAGCTATCGTTTATGTATCTGGCAGTCTAGCAGTAATTTACGGCTATGCATTAGACGCAAGTTTCATTGGATTTGTTCATCTTAGGATTATATTTTTCACTGTCATCCCATTTTTTACGCTTCGCATATTGGTATTGTCTAATGTTATCCTTTTGTGTGGCATGTTCTTTATTCCATATCTGATTTCTGACAAAGAATTGACCACTATTGCTATAGAAACATTTCAACTCTTTCCTTTTTTCGTAATCAGCACACTTGCTTACTTTGTGAAACAGAAATTTGAACGAGAAAACTTTCTAAGTTCTAGAGAGCTAGATCAAAAAAATAAAATGTTAGAAGATGAACAAGATAAATTGGTACAACAAGCTAACGTTTTAGACAAGGCGCACCATAAGATTAAATCCAGTATTGACTATGCCCAACGGATTCAAACCTCCTTATTAGCATCAAGCAAAGAAGCATTAAATCAATTTGAAGATGTATTCTTGTCCTATTTACCTAAAGAAACGGTAAGTGGCGATTTTTTCTACGTCAAAAAGAAAGGAAACAAAACCTACGTTGCCGTTGCGGATTGCACAGGCCATGGCGTACCGGGTTCATTGGTTGCTACTCTTGGTATTCAAGAACTCTCTCATATTGTAGAAACGTATGAATTTTCGGTTAGTCAAATGTTGGACTTATTAAACACGAAAATCAACACTTTACTTAACAATGACAACCAAATAGGCTCTGATGGTATGGACATTATTTTACTTTGTATAGATTCCACTACAAAGACAATTGAGTATTCGGGAGCAAAAGGAATTTTTTACTTCAAGAATAGCAACAAAATAGAAAAACTAGCAACAGACCGTGTTTCCATAGGACAAAAACAGCAAGATTTAGATTTCTTTTTCTCTTATAATACATTATCTTATAATCAAGGAGACATCATCTTTTTAATGACAGACGGATTGATAGATCAATTTAGCTGCATAACCAATAAAAGAATTGGCTCAAAAAGAATTAAAGCACTTTTTGAAGAAACAATACCTCTGAATTCAGAAAATAAAACCGACCACATCGCCACATTTATTAACACGCATAAAACAGACGACCAAACAGATGACATTACATTAATATCTTTTAAATTATGATATCAAATAAATACGCCCATAATCAAATATCAGGATTACTCACTGAAGAAAAATCCTTTACAGATTTGTTTATTTTATTGGGCAGCATAGACAAAACCATGATAGCGTCTTCTATTCAAATAATAGAAGGAAAGCTAAAGGCTCTAAACTTTCCTAAAAAATTGATTACCAAAACTAAACTCATTGGTGTAGAGGTTTTAGATAATATTTTGAAGCATCATTCTGATAATCCATCTGAACAACCATACTTTGAGGTAGTAATTCATGAAAAAGAATTAAAAATAAGCGCAGGTAATTGTATCTCCAAAAAGGATTATTTGTTTCTAAGTGAAACCTTAGCCGACTATTTAAAACTATCTGAAAAAGACATCAAAGAAAAATACATGCTCCAAATGAAAACCGGTGGCTTTGACGATCAAGGAAATGCAGGTCTAGGTTTGTTAACCATAATCAAAAGATCTGTGGGGAAGTACAAATACAATTTAACAAAAAAAACCGATGAGCATTACTTTTTTAATTCAAGTATAAAAATAAACTTTTTAAACTAACGAACATGGAAGATTACATCATTCGGAAAACGAAAACAACCCCAGAAGTAGTTATAAGTAAAAAGGATAGAACCGTATGTATTTCCGGGATATGTATCCCTGAGAATCCAAAAGCTTTTTTTGACCCAATAATTAAACACATAAAAGATTTAAAACAAACCAATTCGAAAATCATCTTTGATATCTATTTAGATTATTTCAACACCAGCGCATCTAGAGGGTTGCTTGATTTGTTTCTTCTTGTATCCGAGCTAGAACAGACTACTGCTAAAAGTAAGGTGCTATGGAAAACAGATGCTGACGATGAAGCCAAAGAAGAAGGGGAGCTTATGGAGGAGTTGTCCCATCTTGAATTTGAATATATCCTACTCGAATCTTAAATACTCCGCATTTATTATTTTAGTAGTAACTTCGAGCCATTTAAATTTTAAAGAAGACTTCGTTCGTGAACATTCAAGACACTAAACACATTCTCAAAGCTGTAAGCCTCTATAAGCTATGGAACATCTTGAAATTATACACCAGTTTTTGGCTTTCTCATATTTTTAAAAAATCAATTATCTGGGGGCAACCCATGACACTATCCATTGAACCCACTACCGCTTGCAATCTGGGATGTCCTGAATGCCCTAGCGGTCTTAAATCGTTCTCAAGAAAAACGGGCAATCTAAAAAAGGAGATGAATGAACGAATTATTTCTGAGCTTAACAGGTCTTTGGTATATATTAATTTTTACTTTCAGGGCGAACCCTTTATAAACAAAAGAATTTATGATCAAATACAACAAGCTACAGACGCAGGTATCTACACCGCTACCTCAACCAATGCGCATTTTCTCACTCCCGAAAACTGTCAAAAGATTATAGACTCTGGTTTGAAGCGACTAATCATATCCATTGACGGAACCACCCAAGAAGTGTATGAGCAATATAGAAAAGAGGGGAGCCTTGCTACAGTACTTGAAGGCACAAAAAACATGGTAGCGGCAAAGAAAAAAAACGGAGCAAGTTTTCCCAATATTATTTTTCAATTCTTAGTAGTAAAACCCAACGAACATCAAATCGAAGAGGTAAAAAAACTAGCAAAAGAATATAATGTGGACGAGCTTAGATTCAAAACCGCTCAAGTTTACGATTATAAAAACGGAAATAATCTCATTCCAGAGAATGACACTTATTCAAGATATAAAAAAAACAATAAAGGAACCTATGTGCTGAAAAATAAAATGAGTAATCATTGTTGGAGAATGTGGAGTAGTGCTGTAATAACGTGGGACGGCAATGTTGTGCCTTGCTGTTTTGATAAAGATGCTACGCACCAAATGGGCAACTTGAGTTTTGTCTCATTCCAAGATATATGGACTAACAATGGATACCAAAATTTTAGAAAACAAATACTGACTAATAGAAAAGAAATCGATATTTGTAAAAATTGTTCTGAAGGAAGTAAAGTATGGGCGTAGTTGATTATATTGAACCAAATTTAATCTTGAATAACGCTTTGTATTCGCTTGCTTAATAAAATGGTTTACCAAAACAAACAATAATGCTTTCTTTACTTACTCTTAAACGAATTAATAGCCTTTTTGGTAAAATCTGACAAGACTAGTTCTCCACTCATTGCCGCTCTTTCTGTTAGCAATGTATCCCAATGTGAAGTCCCTTCCCAAAAAACCTGCTTAAGAAGTCTCATTGCTTCTGGATTAGAGGTATTCAAAGTTTCTGCTAGTTTTTGAATGGCTACATCCATTTCTTTTACTTCATCAAACACATCGGTAAATAAGCCTTTGTTTTTTGCCCATCCCGCACTGAACCATTCTGTAGCATTTATTGCCATGGCACTCATAGCAGAAGTTCCTATTTTTCGTTCTACTGCTGGTCCCACAACAAAAGGTCCTATGCCTATGGCTAATTCGCTCAGTTTTACAGACGCATATTTTGTGGCAAAACAATAATCAACCGCACTTGCTAGTCCTACGCCACCGCCTACCGCTTTTCCTTGTACTCTACCAATAATAAACTTAGGACATTTTCTAGCTGCATTAATTACATTGGCAAAACCAGAAAAGAACACTTTACCTGTAGCCTCATCGTTTATAGAGATCAATTCATCGAAGCTTGCACCTGCACAAAATGCTCTTTCTCCTGCAGATTTTAGAACTATTACATTCGTAGCATTATCAGTACCTAATTCTGTAATAGAATTAGCTAATTTTTCGAGTAGGTTTCCGGGTAATGAATTACTCATTGGATGCGAAAATTCTATAGTTGAAATTCCGTTTTTTTTAGTAACCACCACGTTTCCTTGGTTTATTGCTTGATTGCTCATATCTAAGTTGTTTAAGTATCCACAAAAATAGAAAAATAAAAAAGGCTTGCAAGAAAACCTGCAAGCCTTTTAAAAATTAAAATGGTCTATTATTATTTCGTAATAGTCATTGATTTAGTTGTAGAACTTGTTCCATTAGATAATGTATAGAAATATACACCAGCTTCCAGATTAGAACTATCAAAAGTAGTAGTATATGAACCTGCGGCTTTAGTACCTTGGTTTAATACTGCTATAACTTTTCCGGTAACATCTGTTACTTCTATTGCAATAGTTTCATTTGATGTCAATGTGTAAGAAATTGTAGTAACACCATTAAAAGGATTCGGGAAGTTTTGTCCTAATTCCATTGTTAAAGTATTTTCTTCTATACCTACATTATTTGACGATCGGTTAAGGTTTAATCTTACGTGAGGAGGTGCACTTTTTCCAATAAACCCGTTGATAGAGTTGTCTTGCAATGCTAAACGAACTGAAGATCCTTTACCACCTCTAGCAAAAGAAATTCTTTGCGTGATACTTCCTCCATAGTGTCCTGCAAATGCTAAAATTTGATCTCCAGAAGTAATCTCTATACCGTTATCAAAATCAACATTTACCCATTGACCTACTTCATTAGCAGTTAAAACGTGGTCTTGAGACGTTGAGATTTGATTATAAGAACCAGTACCAGCATCTAATTTCCAAATTTCAACAAAGAAAGGTTCTCCAACCCCCATAGATGAAGCTGCAATTTCTACATCAATAGACCAGATTGAATCTCCTGCGTTTTGAACTAAAAATTCATTCCCTACTCTAAACATTGCTGTTGAATCAGCATCAAACAAACGAGACCATGAACCATCTAAAGCTCCATTATCAACAGACCATACTCCATTAGTAATCTCCAAAACTCCTTGGTGTTCATTATTTGACATATCGCTATCTGGGTTGTCAGAAGTAGCTATCAAAGTATATGTATATGTCCCTGTAGCAGCAGGCGTATAAGTAGTTGTTTCAAAAACAGTGTCTATTATTCCTGTGTTAGGAGCTAAAGTAATAGTATTAGCTGCAGACCCCGTTGATACACTTGAAGAACCGTCATTGATATCATAACTAAAGCCAACACCTGTTTGGTTATTAGATCCAATATTTTCTACATCTAAACCAAAACTCATTGGGGAGGCTTGCGTCAAAGGAACCATTGCATATTCAAAATCATTAGTAATGTCTGTTGCAAAATATTGTGTTGATGAAATGTCATACGGGTCTTTTTCTACAATAGCAACATCATCTACTGCCCAGTACCATCCCCACATATCATTATCATTGTAAACAAATTGAACTAAAACTTGTGCTGAATCTCCTGCTACAGCAGATATGTCAAATCTTTCCATTGTTGGGTTGTTGGTGTTTTGCCCAGATGCTGGCGAACCAGAACCATTTGAAACTTCAAAATCAGTCCAAGTAGAACCATTATCTCCTGAAACTCTTACGGTACGATCTTCTTGCCACCATCTAAAGTTAGATGCAAATGTCAATACAACAGCAGGTTTTCCAGTAAGATCAATAGGTGTGGCATTTTGAGCCGTAACCACTATTGGTGTTCCATTGTTGTCTGCATTTCCTACAGCTCCATCAGAATTTATAAATAAATATCCATTAGCAGCAGTTGCGCTCCCCATAGGAGACAATGCAGAAACCGGTATAGCAGCCGGATCAGTCTCAAACGACCAGTCTAATGCAGGTATGCTTGTGTTTGAAAGTGTCCAATTTGCAGGTGTACTAAAGTCATCTGACCATAATACAGCTCCTTTTTCTACTAAATTAGAAGTGTTTGGTTTTACTAAAGTAGGATTCTTTTCATACTTTGTAATTTCTTGTGATGCCATAGTGTTCAAAGCAGCAGATTTCTCAGATTGAGCTATCCCCGCAGAAACTAAACTAATAGCAAAAATACTTGCGTAAATTTTTTTCATTTTGGTTGTTTTTAATTATTACTAGTGTTAATTAATGACAAATATACTGAATATATTAGAAATATGCGAACTAATATAGCAGATAAAAACTCACTCATTACTAATGAGGTAATTCATTCACGAAGGTTTACCCTATCCTCTAACTTACTCAATATGATAACTTTTGCAATGGTTTTATGCTATCAAACTAAAATTTTCTTTTAACCGTCCTATTTTACAATCTACCTTTCCATTATAAGATAAATTCCATTTAATAGAGGGCTAGACCAACTTCCCCCAATAAAATACATAGACCGTAAACAGTTTATTTTGTGCGGTGTTTGTTTTATAAAACAATATAGGTATGAATTTTATATATTTCCATAAGCATTACCCTGATTAAAATATACTAAAATGGCATCCGTAAAAGCACTATTATATAAAAGTAAGAAAAAAGCAGATGGGAGACACCCAATTGTGATAAGAATTATTAAAGATAGAAAACCAAAATATGTTTATGTAGAGTGGATTTTCGAGAAACATTGGGATTTGAAAAATTTAAAAGTAAAATCTTCACATCCTAATTCTAAACGATTAAACAATTTATTAAAAAAAAAACTCGTTGAAGCAGATGATTTGATATTAGAATCAGAAGCCCAAAACAGAAACTATACATCTGAACAAATAGCAAAGCTTGTAAAAGGAGAAAAAAGAATTTCATCTTTCTTTAAATTATCCGAAAGCTACATTTTAGATTTACAAAAAAGAGGAAAGCACAATAGAGCCAGTTCGGATGGTGGTAAAATTAATAGGATAAAAGAATTTATGAACAATAAAGATTTACAATTTTTGAAATTGAAGAAGCACTACTTAAAAAATTAAAAGTTTTTTTAATCGGTAAACATTCTGTATCTGAACGCACGGTAATGAATTATTACGTTTTAATTCGCACACTCTTTAACTTAGCAATAACCAACAAACTAATAGAAAACAAGTACTACCCTTTTGGAAAAGGTAAAATCCGAATCCGATTTCCCGAAACTATTAAAATAGGATTGGAGGAAGGTGAAATAAAAGCCATTGAAGGATTAAAACTTAAAAAAGACACAATGATATGGCACTCAAGAAATGTATTCTTATTTTCGTTTTATCTAGCAGGAATTAGAATATCGGATGTTCTTAGAATGAAATGGTCAGACATCATTGATAATAGGCTCAATTACAAAATGGGTAAGAATAATAAAGTAACTTCTTTGAAAATGCCAACCAAAACAATTGAAATAATAAACTACTACAAATCTGAAAGATCAAAAGATGATTTTATTTTTCCAGAATTAAAAAAAGCAGATTTAAAAAATGATAAAGATGTACATGCAAAAATAAGAACTGCAACAAAAAAGTTCAACAAATACCTTAAACAAATAGGAGAACTAGCAGAAATAAACAAAAAGATAACAACACACATTGCACGCCATAGCTTTGGAAATATAGCAGGGGACAAAGTTTCTCCACAAATGCTTCAAAAACTATACAGACATACCAGTTTAAATACAACAATTGGCTACCAAGGAAACTTTATTCATAAAGATGCTGATGATGCTTTGGATTCAGTTATTGGATTTTGATTACTTAAGGCGTAAAAGGTCTATTTTGGGCTTGTTTAGTTGATAATGGAATGTTATATTTTCAGAATATAGCATAAGTCGAAGAGTTAGATTTTTGTTTGTTTTTATTGGTTCAAATTCCCAATCTATCACCCCTCTATGATAAGAGTTTCTAGCTTTAGTTGCAGCGATAGTTGTATAGGTTTTATGCCAATAGAAAACTTCACCTGTTAAGTCATCTTTAATTTCAAAAATTAAATTTGAATAATCAAGATCTCTAAAGTCATTTTCAAAAGAAAATTGAACAATCTGCAAGTTGGAAAAATCTTGAATTTCATCACTACTTTGCTCCCAAATAATAAAAGAATTGAGAACAAGTCTATCAATATCTTCTAGGTTGCATGTTTTTAAAGAATAAAAGTGATTATAGTTATATTTTTTTTTCCAAAGCCACCCTCTATAATTATCCCCTGTTTGTAGAAATACATTCCAATAAGAGTCTTCATCCATGCTACCCCAATGTAGAATAAATACTTTATATTGATACGACTGGATTAGATTAATTGGAATTGTTAAAGCAGCAATTGACAATACCAATGCTACAATAAGTGGGGGTGTTTTTT
>CAMZLL010000106.1 GCA_947311505.1 uncultured Cryomorphaceae bacterium | reverse complement strand
TGCAAAATGCAACGGTGTGACAAAATGTCACAGTAATGGTTAGAAAATCATTTTTTTTCTAACGCAAAAAACTAACTCAAAAAAGTCAATAAAATCAATGTTTTTAAGTATAGTATATATATATATTAGTAGTTAGTATATATATATGTAACTGTATACAGTAATGTTTATATCCCCTCCGCCCCCGTGAGGCTTCCCCCTATATACTTCTAACTAACTAACTTTACTAACCCTGCCGTTTTCGGCGTTCTTTGCTGGATCGGTTTTCCGCCTCGCTTCCTGCCGTTGTTGTTGGTTCTCTTTTTTGCCATTTGTTTCCCGCCCGTTCCTGCGGTGACCAGTTGGTAATCATCAGCTTAACTCATGCAAGCCAAGCAAGCGACTAAGCGAGCCAACACGCCAAACACGCCAAACACGCATACACCTGCCTAGAAAGCGTTTGAGCTATTGACCTATGCCGATATATATACCCCAATACGTTCAAATGCGTTTTAGGCGTGTTCTCGTGCGTCTGAGCGTGTGTTGCGTGTTGTTGTCTGTTCTCGTGCGTCAGGCGTGTCGGGCGTGTGTTGTTATGAGTTGCCATATAAGCGTAATAACGCAACGGTTGTGCAACGGTCAAACACGTAAGTGCTTATATATCAACAAGTTATGAGTAGACATAACATATATTATGCGACGTTGAAGCAGTTTGTCACGGTAAATGACTGCGGTTTTTTTCGTTTTGATTGGTAATCAACTACCAAGCAAGTCCACCAGCAACAACGTTTAAACGCTTTGCTTTGCCGTCAACACGCCAACAATCGCACGTTTACGCCTGACCGCCGGAAAAGCGAAGCCGTAGGATGCTCGAGGATTGCTCGCAAGCTGTCGAGCTATACCGTAGCATGTGGGGTAAATCGGTCGTGTTGGCGGACAAGCGGACAGCCGGCAAATAAGCATTCTTTTTGCGAGACGTGTGCATCCGTGTAGAGGCTAGCTGGCGTGGTAGGGGGGGCATCTCGCCATATATACCCCCACCTAGGCGACGCACCACTTTTCAAAACGAACTACTTTCAATCCTAGCCATGCAAAAATAAGTCACGTGAAATCAGATACATATGGGGGGGGTACTTAAAAAATCCCCCACAAAAAATTTTAAAATTTTAAACTTGACACCTGTTAGTACCTGTGAGATATTGGCTAGTAACTGATAGCGAAAGGAAGCCATGATTAAAACAGGACTTGGACTGCCATACATGGGCGGCAAGCGAAAACTAGCACCAAAGATTATAAATGAGATATTGCGACTCTATCCAGAGACGGAATATGTATATGACTTATTTGGTGGCGGTGGGAGTGTGAGCTTTTACGCAATGCAGGTTCCGCAGATAAAACAGGTTTATTATAACGAGCTGAATACGGGAGTTGTTGAGCTATTGCGAAAGATTCAGTGTGACGTAGTTGGTTCAGAATTTTATCAGTGGGTAGATAGAGACAATTTTGCAAGGAATAAAGATAAAGATGACTGGTTTGGCGGATTGTGTAAAGTTGTGTGGAGTTTTGGCAACAGAGGCAATGAGTATATGTTCGGAAAGGACATAGAGCCACTGAAACGATTAGCACATTTGGCAATAGTGAATTGTGATGTGTCGGCATTGCGTGAGCTTGGTAATCTTATTGGTGTAAGGTTTCCTGAGAGTATATGTGATAAAGGCGGTGATATGTTTGCTGACAGAAGCATAAACGAGCGTAGATTGGAATTTGCTGCATGTGTTAGAGGTAGTGGAAAGCGTTTTGATCTCCAACGGCTCCAACAGCTCCAACGGCTCCAACAGCTCTATCGGCTCCAACAGCTCTATCAGCTCCAACATCTCGAACATCTCGAACAGTTCCAACAGCTCGAACGGCTAATAATCACAAACAAATCATATAACGACGTAGAGATAACTACACCGCTAGACAAGACCGTGATATACCTTGACCCGCCTTACAAGGGTGTTGGAACGTATCAATGCGACATAGACCATGATGAATTAATGGCATGGATAAAAGAGCAAGATTGTCCTGTATTTATAAGTAGTTACGAATTTGATTTGCCGATTGTAGCCGAGTGGAAGCACAGGTGCAGTTTATCGCCAACGGCAAATAACGAGGTAGTAGAGAGATTATATTTAAGCACTTGACACCTGCTAGCAACTGTGAGAATATATGCGATAAATGATATGAGAAAGAATTATGAAGCAAGAGATAATTGACGATTTAGAGCTAGATGTTAGCGACTACCGTTTGGCCGGTAATAACGACAATGAGTTGAAAGCGTTTATACCTGACGACGCAAGTGAGCCATTGCCAAACGTTAGGTATGAGAAAGTGTGTCAGATAGCTAGTTTGGGTAAGAGTGTGAGGGAGATAGTTGCGGAAGTATATCCTGAACACTTGACATTAAAAGCCCCGACGAAACATGTTAAGTTGATCCTGAAAGTTTGCAATGCTAGGGTAACATACTTGCATCAGCAATTGAATAGGAGTTTACAATCGGAGGCAGTTGCCGACAGGTTTGAAGTTGCTAGTATATATACAGAGATATTAAGAGAAGAGTGTAACGAGGTACGAGACAGGTTAAAAGCCGGCAAGCAATTAGCCGAATTGGCAGGATATGATGTAGTGCAAGACCAGACAGTTAAGCACGAGATAAGCTTGACAGGTTTATTGAGGGAGATAGAGAGTAGCCAGCATAAGGTAATAGACGTAAGTCCGTTGGCATTGGAATGCGAGGAGAAAGGATGAGAACAGGAATATACGACAACAACGGAATAGAGATAGAAGTAGGAGATATTCTGCATAGTGAATGGGGCTATGATGTGATAGTTAAGCAAGATGAAGAAGGTGATTATTATGGTGCTTTAGTTTGTGAAGATAACCATAGTTGTAAAAATATACCCTACAGCATAGAAGGTGTTCACACAATTGTGAACAAGGATAGGAGATAACATGAGTGGCTACGAGAAAGGATGGGAAAGATACCAGAAAGTGAGAGTAATGAATCCAACAATGTTTGAGGCGTTGTACACCGAGAGTCTTGCTACAGGAATAGAATTTGATGAATTGGTAGATAAGGTAAAAATATCAGAAGAGATAAGTAAGCCACTAGATATAATGAAAGTTTGGGGGGTAGAATAATGGATCGGAATAAGCGAGAGGTCAGTATGAGCATAGACGTTGAGGTGTTGTTAAGGATAGATGAGCAGTCCAAAGCGTTGGGGTTGTCGAGGTCGGCGTTTACGAATATAATGTTAAGACAGACACTGGGCTTGGTACCTAGTGATTTCGTGTTAGGGAAGATAGGACAATAGGATGATAAGGTAATGAGTAATACGATGAAATGTAAGCCCAAGCAAGACGGTTCAGGAAGAGGAAGAGGACTAAACAAAGGACGTGGTTGATGTAAACAACCATCAAGGAAAGGTTTAAAGAAGAAAGGACGTTAGAGATGGCAAGAGTAAAGCAGATGAACACGAGAAACATAAATGGTAACGGTAAAGGCGACAGGGATCGTGATGATTTTGATTACAAAAAGTTTAGAAAGAACTATGATGAGATAAATTGGAAAACAAAGGAAGATAAAAGATGAACGACACACAAGCATTAGCAAAAAGACTATTGGTATATAAGCAAGATCCTGTAATATGGTTTCGAGAAGTATGTGGCATTGACTTAACAGAGCAACAGCAACTAGCCGCTAGGGCAGTGGCTAAACCAGGTGCGAGGGTAAGTATCCGTTCAGGGCATGGAACAGGAAAAAGTTTTTTAAGTGCTGGAATGATGTTATGGTTTTTGTCGATGTTTCCTGACGACACGCAGATACCTGCGACAGCCCCATCAGCTCATCAGTTGACTGATAGTTTATGGGGTGGGGTGTCGTTGATTCATGCTAAGATGATACCATTATTCAAAGACAGGTTGATAGTTACCAGAGACAAGATAATGGTAAAAGGACAGGAGAAACACTGCTTTGCCGCCGCTAGAACCTCACCGCCAGACAATCCTGACAGTTTACAAGGGTTTCATGCGAAGAACTTGTTGATTGTAATTGATGAGGCGAGCGGTATTAGGGATAAAGTGCTAGAGGTTGCAGAGGGTACGTTATCAACACCAGGATCAAGGATGTTGGTTCTTGGTAATCCGACAAAGACCAGAGGTTTTTTTTACAGGAGTCATACAAGCGAAAAAAAGAACTGGGAGTCGTTTGTATTTAACGCAGAAGAGTCAAGCAACGTATCACCAGACTGGTGTAGAGAAATGGAGCGTAAATACGGGCGTGACAGCGACGTGTATAGAGTGCGTGTATTGGGTGAATTTCCAAAAGGTGGAGCCGACAGCTTAATACCGATAGACCTAGTTGAGGAAGCCATAGGACGTGAGATAGAGCCAATTGGAACACGCATAGCAGGATTAGACATAGCAGATTCAGGAGGCGATAGTACAGTCTTGTTGATACGTGAGGGGGAGGTCATAACTAGCATAGAAGAATGGCGTGGTAAGAACCCGATGGAAACCGCAGGGATCGTAGTAGAAGCTTATAGGAAGCGTAATCTATTTGACAGGGTACATGTAGATGCAATTGGTATGGGGACAGGAGTCGTAGGGAGGTTAAAAGAGCTTGGTATACCAGTAATGGGCGTAAACGTGGGGGAGTCATCTTCAACAGTTGGCAGGTTTAATCGGTTGCGTGACGAGTTATGGTGGAATGTTAGAGAGTGGTTTGAAAGTAAGAAATGTGCAATAAAAGAAGATATAGACAAAAGCATAATGAACACATTAATAGCAGAACTAACAGGAATAAGCTATCAATATTTAAGTAACGGGAAATTAAAAGTGCAAGGTAAACGAGCCTTTAAAGAAGACGGGGTTGTTATAAGCGACGGGTTAAAGAGAAGTCCGAATATAGGTGATGCCCTATGTTTAACAATGGCAGAAGGACGAGTTGATAACATGAAACGCCGGACAGCATTAAACAGGTTTATGACCGGTGGTAATCTTACATTTGCGCATAAGGAATATGTTTGGTGAAAAATAGTAGTTGACAAAAAACACCAACTATGATAAAGACAATATAAAAACTAAGAGGTAGAACTAAATGGAAATTGATAAACTTGAAATAGATAACGATATAACAACACCAAGTATATTAGGATATGTTAAGTCGTTGTACGAAAAGTCGAAGGAGGCTAGAGAACGCACAGGTTTAGATAAGAAGTTTATAGACAATGCTTTATCACGTTCATCAAAACACTCCGATGAAGTTCTTTTGAAACTAAAAAAGAACAAGCAACCTACAATTTATATGCCAGTAAGCGAGACAAAATGTATTAATGCTATAGCATGGATAAGGGACATAGACAACAGCGTCGGCAATCGTAGCATAGTACTAGAACCAACACCGATACCAGAGTTATCACAGCAAGTAGAGGAAATGGTTGCAACAGATATAGAAGAGGTTCTACAGACTTCATTACAAGAGACAGGAGAATTACCACCGGAAGAAGAAATGCTAGATTTAGCAGAAGAGCTAAAAGACGAATACAAGGCAGGCATAAAGAAAGAGGCATCAGATAGAGCTAAAGCCATGCATACCAAGATATTAGACGATTTAGTTGAGAGTAACTGGGAAGAGATAAAGAACGAATTTAGAGAAAACTGCATAACATTTGGTCTGGGGTTCTTAAAGGGACCTATTATAAGAAGTCGCAAAGTAATGAAATGGGTTGAGAATGAATATAAGCTAGATACCGAATACTACAAAGACGGAGACGCTCCAAGTCCAATAGACGTATATTGGAATCCAAGTTCAAAGAAAATAGGTGACAGCTATATAATAGAGCGAATGCGAGAAGTAACTAATAGCGATTTGCAAGAATGGAAAGACTATCCTGACTATAAAAAAGATTCAATTGACGAACTAATAAAAACTTATCCAGACGGCTTTAACAAGAACAGTGAAATCAGGCACTTCATGGATCGCAACAAAGCCGAGAATAAAGACAACGATACACAACAGAGTGCAAATGGATTTTACGAGTGTTTTGAATTTTGGGGAATGATAAAAGGTAGCAAATTAAAATCAGCAGGTGTAAAGAAGGACCTAGAAGACAATAAAGAATATCCATACCAGATTATTTGGTGTGCTGATAAAATAATAAAACTAGCCGAGAACCCTTTTCCTGACGGCAGAAGTATTTATCATGCCGCAGTATTTAAATCAGTGCCAGGTTCAGTAAGCGGTAAGGGTATATGTGATCTAGTAAGCACCGCACAAAGTATAGGTAACAGTGCAGGGCGTAGTTTAATAATGAACATGGGGCTTAGTGCCAGTCCGCAAGTAGATGTTGATTTAGAGCAACTAGAACCCAACGTAGACTGGCGTATTCAGTATCCTGGCAAAGTATGGACAACAAGAAGCAAGCCCGGCATGACACGCAAAGCCATAGAATATTTTCAGGCAAGAGACAATTCAGGGCAGTTGATTAGCGTCTATAACTGGGCAATGGAAATGGCTGATAACGACAGTGGTGTTCCAAGGTATGGTTACGGCAATGATGCCGGTGCTGGTCCGGCACGGCAAACTGCCGCAGGTTTATCTATGTTGTTGAATGCTAGTTCAAGAGGATTAAAAGAATCAATATGGCAAATGGACAGTGCTATAGCATCATACATAAAAGCAATGTTTGTTATGGAAATGATGTATGGTGAAGATGAAAGCATCAAAGGCGATTGTAAGATCGTTATTAAGGGAAGTATGGGCGTATTGCTTAAAGAGCTTGAACAAGCAAGAATAGCAGAGTTTCTGGATAGAATATCAAGTCCGGTAGCAATGCAGATATTTGGCGAAGAGACTTATGTTAAAACAATGCGCGAGTATGGCGAGTTGATTCAATTAGATGTTAATAATTTATTGCCAAGCTGGGAAGAAGTAAAGAAACGCTTAGACGAACAACAGAAGATGCAACAAGAAGCACAGCAAGCTGCACAGCAACATGAACTAGAAATGAAAGATAAAGAGCTTGATATTGACAGAGAAAAGAATGCAATAAAGGCAGAGGACCAGAAACGCAAACGTGCAGAAACAATCGGAAGATTGGAAGACAATGCTAATAAACGCATAAACGAGGCAGGAACAACGCCAACAATAATGCAATAATTCTTGACAAAAATAAGATAATTTATAATAGTAAGTTTTAATAATACAGAAAGGTTTTGATAATGCGAAGTCCGATAAGAGAACAAACGATAAAGGCTATAAAAGCTTTAAAAGGCAATAAAGACTTTAATGTTTTTTTACAATGGGTAGAGTGCGAAAGAGACAGTCGTGACATTGAGAATCGACGTAAAGGTTTCGAGAACGCTACTACAGAGGCGGAAGCATTAACAAAAATACTAGAAGTAGTTGAATATAATAAAGTTGCGAACGACAATAAAGTTGCGAACGACAACAGAAAGGAAGAAGAGCATGAGTGGTAATGAAAAGTTAACAGGTATAGAAGCGGCGAGAGCTAGAATTGCAAAAGTTAATGAAGAGCTTGGCAAGACAGATGCACCAGAAGTTGATGACGGTGTTGAGGTTGTTAAACCAAGCGAAGAATTGATTGTAATTGACGAAGCTAAAACCGAAGAAGAACCAGTTGAAGATGTTACTGTAGACGAACAGGAAAAGGACGACGATAAAGTTTCTGAATTGGAAGCTGAAATTGCTAAACTTAAAGAAAAGAATAGCAAGCTTACCAAGAAGTTAAACGATGAAGACGGACAGAGAGGTTCACAGCTAGCATCAGCACAAGCATTAAACGCAAAGCTAATGGCAGAAATAGAAGAACTGAAGCAGAAGAAAACAGACGTAAAAGAAGATACGCCTGCAAAAAAAACTGATTCAGATGTTGATTCAATATTTGAAAAATTGCCAAAGAAGATAAAAGATGAGTGGGATGAAAGCGATTTAAAGGCATGGATAGAGTTAAACTCTGTACTTGGTAATAAGTCCGAATCTCCTGATTTATCTGACATAAAATCTAAATTGGAAATGCTTGAACAAGATAAACAGCAGAGTGAAGTTGAGAAGTGGTTTAGTGCTGTAGAAGCAGAAGCACCAGGATTCAACGAAGCAAACAAAAGCGATGAAGGTTGGCATGAGTTTTGTCAACAGCCAGTAGTTCCAGGTTCTAGTCAAACTAGAGCAGAGTTACTGTCATTGCCAGAAACAAAACCGCAAGCTGCAATAAACTTGTTTAAGCAATATAAAGAGTCAAAAGGTGAAGAAGTTAAGCCTAAAACGTCTAAGAAGACGCTGAAAGACTTAGCATCACCAAAGGCAACTGCTAGTGACGTAAGCGTTAAAGAAGACGTGACAACCATTACACAGGCTCAATACGAACGTTACCGAAAAGAAGGTGCTACGGCAAACGGTGACGAAACCAAATTGAAAAATTGGGAAAATGCAAAGAAGTTGAAGCTAATGGGTAGAGTAATATAATTATCGAGTGATAATTAACCCAACTGACTTTATAAAAACTTCTTAATGTATTTTCCTAAAAAGAAAATAAACTTATCCGCTTTAGGATAGGAAAGGAAAATATCATGAGTGTAACAGCAGCTACGGGGACAGCCCAATTAAAGACAACTGGATTAATTCCAGAGGTATACGCAGATGAATTTAACGTGGAATACCACGATAATTCATTACTGCCGAAGCTCACTAGAGGTAAGTATTACGAAGGTGTATTAGAGCAAGGCGACAAAGTTATAGTACCAACATTGCCTAGAGCAGAATTTACTCCATACTTAAAGAACCAGGAATTGCCAGTAACAATTCCAGAAGGTTCAAGTATTGAAATGACCGTTGACCGTGCAGAGTTCTTCAACGTATTGGTTGATAGAATTGACTCTAAACAATCTCACATTGACATTGTTGAAAAATACAAAGAAAATATGCTCGAAACAAGACAGTCTAAAGATACCGAACAAATGTTTGCTGATATTTACAATCAGGCAGCAGCTGAAAATCAGGGTGCAACAGCAGGTGTTAAATCAGGCGGTTACAATCTTGGTGTGGCAACTGCTCCGGTTGCAATAACAGCATCAACAGTAGAAGCAGTATTAACACTTACTCGTGCTGTTCTTGAAGAGCAGAATGCAGGTATTGGTGATTTGTGGTTGGTAGTACCAGTATGGGTACGTTACCTTATCATCAATTCAGACTTGATGAAAGTAAACGAAATGGGTATAGCAACCAAGTCAGGTCGTTTGACAGGTCTTATGGGCAGTATTGACGGAATGGAAATCTACTCAAGTAACTTGTTAAAGACAACTACAGCAGACCAGCCAACTGGTACATACATCATGGCTGGTAACAGAGATGCGATCAGTTATATTCAGCAGTTAAACGAAGTACGTATAATCAAAGAAGACGGACGTTTCTTTGGTCAGTTGCTTCAAGGACTGTGGGTATACGATTGGAAAGTACGTAAGCCAGAAGGGCTTGTAAGCCTCTATGCTTACAAAGGCTAATTGATTAAACCTAGCATACCTCTTCAATACGAGGGGGTATGCTTTTAACAAATAAACGAAAGGAATAAACTTATGAAAAATATATTAACAACTATTATAGTGTTATTGTTTGCGACATCAGTATATGCTGCAACTAATGATGTTACTGTAGGTGGAACAACAGGTTATCCGCCTAATGGTGCAGGAACAGTATTGTTACAACGGACAATAGACTTCTCTGCAAGTTCTCTGACAGGTACATCAAATGACATTTATAATGTTATAGCAATACCAGCAGGAACATATATCACGGCAGTAGGATATGTTATTGAAGAGAACAGCAAAGGTATTACTGGTGAAGATAGTGTTTGTACTATTGATATTGGTGATACCGATAGTTATGACGGATTGGTCAATGGTGCTAATGTTCTTACAGGACAGGTAGCAACAGCATATATAGATTTAGTTACTACAGGAAAACTGTATAAGGCTCAATCTTATATAGCTGTAACATTAAAGAATCCGGCTGACACATTAAAAATGACAGTACGTGCATTTGGTTATCCTGTAAAAGGTTACTAAAATTATTGATGAGTGTCTAAATTAGGCACGTATCTTTTAACAAATAAACGAAAGGGTACATAATGAGTAAACGATATATAAAGAATTTGACAAATGGGGTAATATTCCCTTACGATGAAGTAGCAATAAGCGATGAACGTCGCAGAGATATTATAGAATGCGATATAGACGGTAATCCAGTTGTTGCAGGAAGTAAAAAAGAAAAGAAAGCAGAAAAGAAAAAAGACGTTAAGAAAGAAGAAAAGAAAGAAGAAGACGTTAAAGCACCAAGTTTTGACGGAATATAAACAGGAGGTAGATTGTGACCTATGCCGAGTTAAAGCCATTAATAGTAGGTAGATTGCCAGGTAATGTACCACCTGGCTTACTTGCACTATCGATACAAGGTGCTTGTCGTAAATTTTGTTCTGATACTTGGTATTGGTCACAAACTCTTGCTGATATAGATATTGTAGCTGATCAACAGGACTATGACCTATCATCATTGATACCAGAAAACAGCGAAATAGAAACAATATCGACAGTAAAAATTGACGGCGGTATTGTAGATGTAAACCATATTGAATTATACCAGTTGTCAATATTAAGATTTAAAGATAACTACATTCCTAGTAAATCATCTACCGGAGGTTTAAGCGTTAAAGTTATACTTAAACCGTCTATGGTAGACGATGCTTTACCTGAATGGATAGTAACACAATGGCAAGAGGCTATATCTTACGCTTCTTTAGTAGATATAACAAGCATACCAAATAGATCATCCACAGATTTGAACGCAAGTGCTGAATATCGGTTGCGTTATGAAAGAGAAGTATCACGGGCGAAAACAGCAGGTAAAACAGGCAATATAGACGCTGATATTTCAGTTATAACACAAGACTGGTTATAACCAAAAAAAGGACAAAAACAAGATGAGAAAGATACTTATACTTGCCATAATCGGCATATCAACAATACTTAGAGCTAGTAATCCTAGCATTTCTAACAATGTATATTTGAGTGATAACACTCAACAGTTCAAGGTTACAACAGCAATTCAGAATACAAAAGATATAGTCTTCTACTTATTTAGTGATAGGGACGACACAGTAGGGTGGGATGCGTCAGGTTGGAATGCAACATATTCATACAGCAATAAGAAAGATCCAAGCGAAGCAATACCAATAAGAACAATTACTGGTGTAATAACAGGAAACAAGATTACTATATCACCATTAACAAACGAATTTACTACAGTAATAAATAACGGTTATGCAGTATTAACCTTAGCTAAGACTGGTGAAATAACAAGTTATGCTAGAGGGTATCACACAACATTACCAGCACCAGAGATAACAAGTACAACTCCATTTCAAGGAAAGACTAGAATAGATTGGAGTATATTTAGTTATACGAACGGACTAAGTGGACCAGTCATCCCAGACGGAACGACAATAACAGCGATAACAAATAGCATAGGTCAGCTTGTTTTATCATCTAGCGTAAGCGGAACAGTGAGTGTAGTCGCAGGGGAAGCCACAGGAGGCATATTAGAGTCAGTGAACGGGGTTGGTCCAACACTTGTATACGGTTTAACCACCAACGCCTTGACCAACGCCTTGAGCGGTACGTACGTCAATAGCGAGACCGATCCGATTTTCACGAATTGGGTTGCGACTAATGTCGTGGTTGCGGTTGAATCCGACCCGCTTTGGTCTGGCGTGAGCAATAGCGTGGTTTATACCCACGATGCGACTTATACCGACACGGTGGCTAAAGCGGGGAGTGCATTGCAGGTAGAAGTCGACACCCTCGATGACGTGCTGGCGAGGGGGAACACAAGCCCCCTACCGATTGATGTTGGTAAGGCTTATTGGGACATCGTTGGAACAACTAACATTCTACGAGGGCATGTGCAAGAGGGATATAACACACAAGCATCAGGTGCAAACAGCCACGCAGAGGGATATGCCACAACTGCATCAGGCTACTATAGCCACGCAGAGGGTTCTTACACAACCGCATCAGGGTACATCGGCCACGCAGAGGGTTATTACACAACCGCATCAGGAACCCTCGGCCACGCAGCAGGTTATAACACAACCGCATCAGGAGAATACAGCCACGCAGAAGGTTATAACACAACCGCATCAGGGTATTATAGCCACGCAGAGGGTTTTATCACATAAGCATCAGGTAACTCAAGCCACGCAGAAGGGGTCGCCACAGAAGTATCAGGGGATTAT
>CAMZLL010000105.1 GCA_947311505.1 uncultured Cryomorphaceae bacterium | reverse complement strand
AGAAGCCCCCACTCCAGAACCCAACCAATCAGAACCTAATCCTGTATAATCACATCCTGTACAAGCACTGCCAGTACAAGCACAGCCAGTTAATAGATCCGTAACCCCAGAACCCCGTCAACAGAAATCAAATGTACCTCCTGGTCTTGAAAACTTTCATCCATTTGTACGTGATGCAGAAACTTATTATAATGCTGTAAAAAGACAAGGAACTAAACAAGGATATGTACCTCGCAAAACACAATCTCAAATAGATAGAGAAGGATACAGAAACCCAGATGGAAGCGATATTGCATATAATCCCCCCGAAAATGCAACTCAAGCAGAAATTAACGCAGAACAACAACGAGTAAACACTGAACTTGATGATAGAATAAGATATGAGAACGGCGAACTTTATGTTGATATAAACGGCAACTGTGTTCCTATTCCCACAGGAAATGAGAACGAAATTATTAGACAAAAACCAGTTGACCGTGGACTGTTGTCAACACGTAGTAAACCTATTCGAGCCACGCAGGAACAGCGTGACAACCTTGCACGTATGACTGCAAGGCAAGGCAAGACTAAGGAAGCGATACAGCGTTTAGATGATAGAGATTTTGCAATACAACGCCAAGACGAGTTAGGTGTTATTAGACGTGGCGAGAACGCCAAGGACAGAGCCAGAGATATAGCGGTGGCTAATGCTACGACTTCTGGTAATACTGCCAAGCCATACGATCCAAATGTATCCGTAGATGATGAAGGCAACATAACACGTGGACCCAGAAGCGTTGTTGAGAATGCACAGCGGATACAAGCTGTAAATGCCTACACTGATACGCTTGAAGGATATGACCGTAAGAAAAATAAATGGGGTATGAATAAAATTGGCGATAAAAATAAAATTAAGAAAGCAAATACCGCTTTTATTAAAGCGTTTCCTAATATTCCGCCTGAATATGCCTACCATAACGGTGGTCCGTTAGACCAGAACGGCGGATACAAAGGAGTTACCGCAGGCGAAATACAGAAGTATCTAGCCAGAGGCGTACCAATGGACGCAATCATAGCAAAAATAGACAAGCGATAAATAAGGAGTAAGTATGCCTAGCAATTCACCTCTTTTTAGCGATGAAGAAATAGCACAATATAACCCTGGTAATCAACCTTTGTTTGACGATGCGGAAATAGAACAATATAATAATGGTAGTGTTGACAATTCTCAACCTCTTTTTAGCGATGAAGAAATAGCTCAATATCAACAACCAATTTTAGACAAAGGCGTTACTCCTGCCGTTGTCGCCAAGCCGGAGGTAGTAGGTGGTACTTCTCCCCTTCCTGCTACTTCCGGTATTTCTGGTGATAGTATGATTAATGATGCACACCTGCAATCTAATATTGCACGAGATAACTATGTTAATGTATCTAATCAGTATGGCGATAACTCTCAAGAATCCCAAACAGCGTTAGCCGATTATAATGCAAAACGTAGTATCTATGATAAACAAGCAAACATTATTGATGAGGGTAAACGTATACAAGGAAAACAGGATGTGTTAGATACTATAGCATCACCGTTTAAATCGTTTGGAGCAGGTACGGCAAGTGTAATGGAAGGCAATGCAGGACTAATACGTTTAGCAACAAAGCCTTTTGATTGGGTGGAATCTGGTGTTGCGAAATTATACGGGCTGGACAATTATAAATCTACAGCCAGCAAGATTGGTGATGAAGCTGAACAGAGCATGGCATACTGGCGTGAAAAGGCAAATAATCTTAATGAAGAAGTTACAACAACTAAGAGTGTAAGAAATATTAAGAACGCCGTAGACTTTATGGAGTGGTCTGCTAATGGCGTTATGAGCCAATTTCCTGTAATGGCAGATATAGCAGTAACAACAATGGCAACCGGAGGTGGTAATCTGGTTGCTGGTGCTACTAAGAATGTACCAAAAACTATGGGAAAGAAAATAGCAAAGATACTCATTGGTGCTGATAAATCAACAATGATAGCAGGTACTAAATTAGAGCTTGGTTCTGTTTACTCAGACTTGATTGATATGGGTAGACAAGATGGAGATGTTAATAAATACGATAATCCAACTGTTGCAGTAATAGCGGCATTAGCAGCAGGTCGCTTGGAAAGTATTGGTTTTAACAAAATCACAGAAAGCATGTTTGGCAAAGGTTCGCCAGCAACAAGGCGGATGCGACAAGGAATATTACGTAAAATAATAAATAATCCCAAGGTTATGACTGCATTAACAGCAACTGGTAAAGTTATCCAAGGAATGGGTACAGAAGGTATTACTGAATTCTTTCAAACATACGTAGAAAACGCTGCATCTGATTATGTTGATGAAACAAAGAAAGTATTATCAACACAATTTTTAAAAGATCATGCCGAAGAAGCATTAGAGGCAATGGCACAAGGTGCTTTAGTTGGTGGTGCAATGAGTAGTCCTGCTGAAATATCTAGTCAGATTGAATATGATTTAAAAAGGAAACACAGACTTCCTGAACTTGTTAAGTTAAGAAAAGAAATGTTAGGCAAGAGAGCTAGCCGGGACAAGGTAAAGCAAGATACGCTTGATTCTCTTTTTGTTGGTGATTCGTTAGATGATATGATGCTTTATAACTTAAATAAAGACACATTAGAAGCAGATAAAAAACTTGTTGCGGCTATGCAGGAACAAGAAAAGGCAGATGCACAAAGAGACCTTGATAGATACGATACATTAAAGAATGATGGTTACAGTGATATGGAAGCCTTTGATATAATCAATCAAGAAAACCAAGAAGAAAAAAGGCAACAAGCACAAGCTACCGCAGAAAAAATAAAAGATGTTGCTGTAAAGGTTTATAACAACGAACAGTTGTCAGAAGAAGAATTAGTTTTTTCGGAACGACATAAACAAGCTATTGATAAGACTATAAATGATGCAGTAGAACAACAAGATTTTATCAACACCGTAAACGCCGAAGAACAACAGGGAGCAGGTTTTGAGAATGTTGATGTATCAGAACTAATACCAGAAGACAATCAAGCGGTTGTTGCAGATATAGTTGCTGAACAGACGGACGATACCGCTAATGTTGATAAGATAGACGAGATAAACAACAGCGGCACGACAGCGATACTAGAAGAGAAAGTTGTTGGTGATCAAGAACGTGTAGCCGTGAACGAAGAGAAAAAGCGTACATTGGCAGACATAAACAACGCCAGACAACAAGAAGCTCAACCGGAGCAATTGCCACAGGAAGTTGTAGAACCGATTGCCAATGAACAGCAAGTACCACAAGCTGTCGAGGAACAACAAGACGTTGCCGAACCGGTAGTGAAACAGCCAAAGCGTAAGTTGCCTATCAAGAAAAAGGTGGAGGTTGTCGAACCTGTTGTTGAAGACGCTGATGTTTCTGAACCAGTACAAGAACCAGTTAAAGAAATTGCTAAACCAATTGAGCAACCGCAGGTACAAGAAACGCCAAAACGTAAGGCACCTATCAAAAAGAGGAAAAATGCCAATAAACCTAACATCGTTCGTGAGACGAATGAAGAAGGCATTCCATTAGATAATAAACCTATCCTTGCTGGTGATACATTTAAAACGTCTAGTGGGGGTGTGACGATTGGTTATCCTCGTATGGTGAAGACACAAGTAAGAAAGAATAAAATCAAAGAAAATCAATGGCTTAAAGATAGCGTTATAGATGAGGCAAAGAGACGAAATGATAAATTCAATTTAGCACAAGCACAAGCCATGGACGTTAAAAATATGCCACAAGCTGTTGTGGATGGAGGTTTACTTTATTTATTTGGTAAGCCAACAAAAGCAGTAAAAAGCATTCTTGCACCTCTTAATAAACCAACGAAACAACAAACTGACGAATCTACACCGGCTAATGCAAACGATAAGGCTAGCGATCAAAGCGTACAAGAGCCGATAAATCAGCAGAAGCCGGTTGGTTCTATTGAACAGACAGAAGCTGAAACACGTAAGGCACAGCAAGACAATTCTTTCAATTTAACGGCAAGGAGTATAATTCTTAGTGATGATTCAGCAAGGAAAAAGAGTTCGCAAATGAGGACTCTTGCAAGAGAACATAAGATTTCAGTAAAAGAAGCACAGGAAGCTACTGAATCAGTTCTTGTTGATATAGGGAGAGAAATATCAAAAGAACCTATTAGTGATGAAGAAAAGTTTACAAAACTGTTAGCGTTATATGAGAGACAGCCAAGGTTTACAGCAAGAAGTAGTGAAAGTATCAAGCAACAAGCGTACTCAACACCTTTGCCGTTAGCTTTCGCATTACAGGTAATGACTGATACTAATAATAAAACCAGTGTGTATGAACCAACTGGTGGTCACGGCGCTTTAGTAATAAATGCTGATGAGAAAAAAGTTCATATTAATGAATTGAATCAAAGAAGACTATTGTCATTAAAGCAAAAAGGATTTAAAGAGGTTACTGATAATGATGCAACAATATTTACGCCATCAACAAAAGTAGATAGAGTGTTAGCGAACCCCCCATTTGGCGGATTAGGAAAACCTGTTGTTATATCTAAGTCTAGAATAAAGAAACTAGAACATTTAATATCTATCAAAGCCCTTGATTCGATGAAAGACAATGGAATGGCAGGTTTCATTATTGGCGCCGGGTTGCATTCAAATAAAACAGGAAGCTCTGATAAGATATTTCTAAATTACTTAATGAATAATTATAATGTGATAGGAAACTTCGAGGTAGATGGCTCATTATATAAAAATCAGGGAGCAGGATTCCCCGTGCGTGTGGTTATTGTAGATGGCAAACTAAAGGATAGTCTAGGCACACAGAAATTAGCACCAGAATCTGTTGAACGTATAGATAGTTGGGATAGAGTTTGGGAAAAAGTAAAGGAGGTTCAAAATGAACATAGACAAAACAGACAGAATATGGCACATAAAGTCGAAGAGAGTTCAGCCAGAGACGGCAATAATATTAAAGAAAACACAACAAACACCAAAGACACTGGAATCATTACTGATACTTATGCTGAAGCAGATACAAGCAATAGTACAAGAAGCGGTAACGGAACAGTTACAATTACAGAAGGACGGGATAATAAGGAAAGCGATGGCAGAAGAAGATTACCTGCTAAACGAAAAGATGTTAATAGACGGAACGAGGACGTGGTTGGACAAGACTCTACCAGAACAGTTAATAAAACAACCGGAGATTCTGAAAGACAATTGTCTACTAGCTCACGTACAGCCAAGAATAAGGATGGCTTTACAGGAAAAGACATGGACGACAGATACGGACCAAGAGTTAGTAACAATACTAAGAAACGCAACATTACTAAATATGATACAGGAAGTCTGGCTGGAATAACAAAGCCTAGGGAGGCAACTGACAGACACAATCTTTATGATGCAAATTCAGAAGGAGCATCTTTAAACACAATAATCAATAAGTCGTTGACATTACATACATACAAAGCACTGAAGAGACTCACCGATGAGGTTGGTAATATAGATGAGTTTGTTGCTAAAGAATTAGATTATGAATCTGTTGATGAAATGTATAAAGGTTTAGCTGGTGAACAAATAGACGGAATAGCATTAGCTATTTATAACGCAAAAAAAGGTGGTGCATTAATCATAGGAGATCAGACTGGTGTAGGTAAAGGAAGACAAGCCGCCGGAATGATGAGATACGCAAAGAAAAAAGGGATAATACCTATATTCGTAACAGCCAAACCAAAGCTATTTAGTGATATGTTCAGAGACGCCAAAGCTATAGGCGAAACATTAACACCTTTTATTATGGGTTCACCCGTAAAATCGAATATAAAAGATGGCAATAATAAAGTTATTTATAAAGCATTATCTACTGCAAAGCAGAACAAACTGATGACAGAATTTATTGGCGGTGACACTTCTGTTATCGATGGATACGATTCGGTATTTTTAACGTATTCACAATTGTCAAATTTAACAAAGACATTCGAGTATTCACCTCAACATAATTTTTTAGATTCTTTGGTAAAGCAGAATAAAGTAAGTATAATTCTTGATGAGTCTCATGAGGGTGCTGGGCATGATAGCACAACAGGTTTTTTTCTTCGTGGTGGTGAAACTAAAAAGAAAAATAAAGGAGATAGTGATTACAAGACTATAGAATTTGATGGATTATTAAATAATGATAATCTGGAAGGAATAACTTATCTTTCTGCTACTTATGCAAAAAGACCAGATA
The DNA here is from genome assembly GCA_947311505.1 of uncultured Cryomorphaceae bacterium. Taxonomy (GTDB): domain Bacteria; phylum Bacteroidota; class Bacteroidia; order Flavobacteriales_D; family Parvicellaceae; genus Parvicella. Next base: position 15,875 of record CAMZLL010000105.1, on the reverse strand, counting down.
CGATGGCTTTATATTTCAAAACAACATTAGGTGCATCTGTAGATGATACAAAGAAGTTAGTTGAGATATTTGAGAAAGGCGGAGTGGCTTTACAACAGGCGGTTGCAAACGCTTTAGCTGATGCCGGAGAATACATAAGAAGGGAACAAAATTTCGATGGAGTGTCATTTGCTTCTAGCTCCGTAGTATCTGACGACAAACAGAAAACAGAATTGATAGGAAGACTTGATGCAGTGACTTCTGTTTTGCGTAGGATTATGGACTACTCTAGTAAAGTAGAAGAAGTTGTTGCAGGTTTGAATGAGGTAAAGAGTACTACTAATTTCAAGGCAAATATGAAAAGTGGTGGTTTTAGTAGTAAAATGCACAACTATATAAGTCAGGTTTTATTAGCATTAAAAACTGATGGTGCTATAGAAGAAGCAATAAAACAACATAAAGCAGGTAAAAAACCACTAATCACACTATCTAATACAATGGGTTCATTTATAAATAGTTATGTAGATAGCCACAATCTGAATATAGGCGATGAAATAGATATAAGGTTTAATGACATTCTTCTTAATGCATTAGAAAAAACTATGAACGTGTCGGAAAGCACTGCTACAGGTGGCGAGCGAGAACATTATGTTATGACACCAAAAGAGTTAGGACTTGAGAGTGAATATGAAGAAGTTACGTCTTTAATAGAATCATTCGACTCTGATGGGTTACACGTTTCACCAATTGATTATATCAAATATAAGCTTCAGAAAGAAGGTATTACAGTAGGCGAAATAACAGGCCGAGATTATACTTTAGAATACCAGGAAGATGGTACTGCTATTTTAGGAAAAAGAACAGCTAGTGAAATTGAAGACAAGAACACTCCTGTTAATAATTTTAATGCAGGTTTGTTGAATGCATTAATATTAAACCAATCAGGTGCAACGGGTATTTCGCTTCATGCAGGTGTTGATTTCAAAGATAAGTCACCACGCCACATGATTATACTACAACCAGACCTCAATATAGATACTTTTACACAGATGCTGGGGAGAATATTACGTACAGGAATGGCAGGGAAAGCTAGTGATATGGCTGGTTATACATTATTGTCTGCACCTATAACTGCTGAAATTAGACCACAAGTAATTTTATCTAGTAAGATGAAGTCATTAAATGCTAATACTACATCAGATACCGATACTGATTCAAAAATAGATATAACTGATTTCTTTAATAAATATGGTGACAGAATCGTCTCTCAACTATTGGTAGACAATCCTATGTTGCAAGAAGTTACTGGTATAAAAGTAGAAGAAAAAAAAGACGGCAGTCCGGTAGTTGTAAAAAACATTGCAAGGCAATTTACAGGAAGAATAGCTGTATTTCCAAACAAGCAACAGATTATGTTGTTTGACAAAATAAATGAGCTATACAATTCACTTGTAGAGGTTCTGAAAGAATCAGGTAAATATGATCTTGAAATGGATATACAAGAGAAGTGGGACGCTAAATTATTAAAATCTGAAAACCTTACAGATGGTACAGATGAGTCAAATATGCTAACAAGTTCTGTCGTTTTAAATGAATATAGCATTAATGATCCTAGAAAAGTAATTACAATGGATGAACTCGTTGAATTACTTAATAGACGATGGGGCAGTAGTGATTTTTCAGAAATGGAAAAACAAATTAAAAAAGAGCTATTATCTATATTAAAAGATATGGAAGATAGAGAAGCTTCATATATAGGTGATGAGCCTATTCTTAGGGACGATAGCAATGAAAAAGAAATAAAATCTTATAAACAGTGGGAAAAAAGACGAGATCGTGTTTCTTCTTCAAAATATATGATGAAAAGCAAATTAGGACTTCTGTTTATGTTGTCTCATTACCCTATTCAATTTATTGATGATGAATTTAATTTTGCAGGTATTATATCTGATATAAAATACTCTCCCGTTGAAAGTGGTAATCCTTATAGATTAAGTTCCGTCTATGTAAAGTTTGTAACAAATATAAAGATGCAGAATTATACTGCTTCACTTATTGATGTAATTAACAAAGGACACAAGACAACAAATACATTAGAAGGTTTTCTTGTTGATGCAAATAATGACGAAAGAGTGCAAAGAAAAATTTTAACTGGTAACATAATTCAGGCAATAGAATATGCAGATAAAGGTATTGTAACTAAGTTCAAAACTTCTGACGGTGACGTTGTTACAGGGTTAGTAATGCCAGGTTCATGGAGTGAAGAAAGTTTAAAAGTAGATCCTCGCATGGAATTATCTAGTGGCGAAGCAGTTGTTAATTTTCTTACTGCACACCGTTCTGGAACTGTTACAGGTTTAAAAGGTGAGAATATTACAATTGGGTATAGTAATTATGAGAAGAAAATAGTTGTACGTGTACCGAAAGTAACAAAGACTGGTGGTTTCATTCATCAAAATAGCGGGTTTACTGATATAGTAGGAGTGATGGATCAGGAAGGAAACAAACTTGTTGCATATTTAGAAGATGATACAGCTGTAGATGCTATTAATTATATAATCAATAAAATCAAAGTTAAGCTAAAAGCAAATGGAATCAGCAATCAAGGTATGAATATAACGCCTGAACATGTAGCAGAAGCAAATAGTATAAAACTAAGAACAAAAGGAGACATAAATGAAAAAAGAAAACTACCAAGAAAAAAGAATATCAGTAACAATGCCAAACGCACACTACTCACTAAAGCGGACACCGCAAGGAATAGCAACAGCGAAAGCATTACAGAAGAAAGCCAAGTAGGTAAATGGAATACTCATTTAGACAACGCTAAACAAAGCATCGCACAGAACGCAGGACAAGACGCTGTAAGCGATTTGAGCATAGATGAAGACTTTGGTAGTACCAAAAGCTTCAAAGCGTTCAGAAGCACTGCACAGGCGTTAGGATTGGAAGTTGTTCCTATTAAAGATAATAGTAATTTCTATGGCTTTAATCACGGCAACAACATCTTTATTTCTAACAGCGAGGACTCCGACGTTACGTTTAAGCACGAGTTGTTTCACGCAATAGAACGTACTTTTGGTAAGCTTACTGACGCAATGGAAAGGCTTGTTGATTTAGAGAACAAAGACGTGCAAGATTGGATCGCACAAGAAAACAATTTTAGAGAAGAAAACAACCTGCCATTATTGAATGAGAAAGCAGTACGTAACGAGTGGTCAGCTATGTATTATTCCGGTGAAGTTAATACTGGTATGCTTGACGGTGCGGATGTTGTCGCTGAAACTATTGATAAGGCGATAGAAGATAGTGGCAGTGTTGCGAACAATCCCGACATACGATTCAGAACCAAGTCCGAGCAGAACGTAAACAACTTTATTGACAACGCACAGGAAGCTATTGACAACAAAGATATTGCTTATCTGTTTAGAGAACCAACTGTCAAACGTGCGAAACGTAGTTTCACTTCTATAATGTTACAGAAAGAAGCACAGAAAGAACGTGCTAAAAGAAAGTTGTCTGATGTAAGAAAGACAGTCGCACAACGTGAACGTGATAAAGCTAACAAGAGAATTGATAAATTAAAGCAAAGCCATAAAGATAAAATTAACAAATTACGACAGGATATGCGTGATAATCTGATTAATATTGAACAGGCAATAAGCGAATATGAGAATATCAAAAAGATGATGCCACAGGCATTACGTGGTAAGTTGCCAGGATTATCTTCTTTGGCTAAAGCTAAACGTCCTGCAACTAGACAGAAAAGATTAGCACATATATTTGATAGATCAATAGAAATGATTGAGCAGTATGATACATTAGTCGCATATAACAAAGTAAGTGATATGTTGAAGCCTAGTAATATAAAGAGGTTACCTAAGCAAACAAGTGACATGGGGAAATATCTCGACAAGGTAAGGGTTAATTACATCAACTTAACTGCCGAAGAATACGAGAACAAACTAGCTTCGTTGGTAAATGAAAAAGAAGGTATTACCAATATGGATGAGTATATTGACATTATAACCTTTGGTGCTTTAAAACATCGTGGTTCTAAAGCTGCCAAGAATGCACTTGCTGAATTGACGAAAATATATAACGGTGAGAAACTTGCAAGTAAGATGCTTTACGAAAACGACAAAGAGCGTTTAGGTAAATTGGCTGATAAGCATAGAAAAGTATATAGTCCTAAAGGCAAAGAAGACGGATTGACTACAACTGAAATTCAGAGCCAGAATAAATTATTAGAATGGTTTAGAAATGTATTAAACTGGGATGCTACTATGGAGGGATTGCTAGATAAGCTTGAACGATTTACTAAAGGCATACGTACTTACGAAGGTGAGCTTACCAAGAAGTGGACGACTGAACGACGCATAGCAACAAAAAACGAGATTATAGGTGTTAATTCAAGACTTAAACTTTATCAAAATAAATATGCAGAGTTCACTGGTGGCAAAAGAGGTGGCGGTATTATTAGTAGTAGAATTGCAAAACTACACGCTAGGCGACATAAGGATACAGGAGCTTACATAGATAACAAGCAAGCTATTCAGAACAAAATTGATTACTTACAAGATGAGATTGATACAGAAATAGCATCGCTTGATGGTGATCAAGAAGCTATTGCTGAATTTAAAAATAGTAAAACTACAAGAAAGAAATATAGCGATATAGAAGAGTGGAAACGCAAAAAGAAAAAAGCACCAGTTAATGAGCAACTTCCGCTATCTGCAAACGAAGCATATTTATTATATCTACAAGCCAAGAATCCTGAAACAAGATTACAAATGGCATCACACGGTTATACCGATAAAACGCTAGAACAAATAGAAAAGTTTATAGATAGATTTCCTGGTGTCAAGCGTTGGGCTGATTGGCAGTTTGAAAATGTATATAATAATCAAGATGAATTTGATGCGATAAATAAAGTCTTTAAAGATGTATACTATATGGCATTGCCTAAAGTTGATTTATATGTACCGACTGCTTTTAGAGTTAGTCCAAGTAGAGCGGCAGAACAGGCTAGCACGAGCCTTAATCAAACAAGAACAGGACTTGGCTCTATGATGAGTGGTAGGTTTATTGAGAGAGTGAAACATAACAGAGAAATAAAAATCCAAGATGGTAACAAGTTGCTTATAAGTTACGTTAAAGAAATGGAACACTTCAAGGCATTTGCTAGATTAGCTAAAGACATGAGAACAGTATTTACTAACGCCGGAGTAGTTAATGCTATTGAAACATTTACGGGAAAAAAAATGGTAGCTGATATTCGCAGAGAAATAAACGATATGGCGGCAGGTCATCCCACCGAAGCTATTGTAATCCCTTTTCTAGACAAATTACGACAAAACTTATCAATATCAAAAGTTACTGGTATTAGTCCGATGGCCAAGCAAGCTGTAAGTAGTGTTGCGTCCGCAGGCTTTATTGGTTACAGAACCTACATGAAAAATCTTGCATACTATTCAGCACATCCTAAGCAGGCGTTAAAAGTTATAAATGCTATATTAAATCATCCTACAGTTTTAGAACGTTCTCGACACGGTTACACGCAGAACATGAACGATGCTGATAGAGGCGAACACATGGGGATGGTATCTGACTTGCAACGTCTTAGGGGATTATTAATGATGGGTACAAAAGCTGTGGATAAGATGGCATTAGTAACGGCAGGCATACCAGCTTATAAATTCTTTTATGATGAAGCTGTAAGTGGCAAGGCAGGTATAGAAGCAAAAACTAATCCAGAAGACTACGCTATTATACAGACAATAAACTTATCTAACAGAAGCCAACAGTCGCCACTTCCGATGGACAGAGCTAGACGAAACAAACTCGGTAGTTTTGCTAAACTATTTACAATGTGGCGGTCAAGTCAGTCGCAATATCAACGCATAGTAAATGATGCTACACGTGGACTCATCAACGGGCGTAACGTAAAAGATAATGTCAGGTTAATTATTACGTTTCACTTTGTTCTGCCTACTCTTTTCCAAATTGTTTCTAATCTTTTAACTTACGGCAACCCTTGGGGTAAAGACGATGATAAAGACAAAGGAATACCAAATAGTATAATACGAGCAATGTTGTTAGGGAACTTTAATTCTATTCCAATTGCTGGTGATATTATTACAGCATTTGCTGATGCGTTTTTTAATGGTGAACTGTATGGTTCACGAGAAACACTTCCGGTATATGAATCCAAATCAGCTGTAACGTATCTTGGTGTGAAATTGTATAAACTTATGCAAGGCGAAGATATTGACTTAACAGATGATATAGAAAAGGCATCAGCGAAATTGTTAGATATGGCTACTGGACTTCCTGTTGACAGAGCAAGAAAGAACTACATTAAACTAAAGTATGGCGAAGACGGCAAAACTAATAACAAACGTAGAATACCTATAGCACACAAGAGTCAATTCTCGACTTACTAATCTAATGCAAATTATTCACAACATAAAAAAAATTAAAACAAATGAAACAAATTATTGCATTTGAAACAAATGGTGTTATATTTACATCAACAATTAGGAAAGATACGGTGTCTTTCCAATATAGCAAAGGAGAATGTTATGGATGAAGAACTTCTAACTGATAAAGAGTTGTGTTCAATTCTACGTATCAGTCCTGCAACACTAAGCAGGCATCAGGATGGCACGTTAAGACGTGTCAAGAGAGTTATGGTAGGCGATAGACGCAGATGGGTTAAGTCTAGTGTCGATGAGTTCTGTTTGGCATTAAATAAAATAGGAGAAGAAAAATGAGTATGTCATTGGATAGTATTACAAAAGGTGCAGTTATAAAAGCTCCAAGAATAGTATTGCTTGGTGTAGAGAAGATAGGAAAAAGTACATTCGCTTGTGGGACAACATTTGAAAACGGACAGATAGCTGAGACTGGACTAAATGATCCTGTCGTAATTTCGTTAAAAGGTGAAGAAGGTGTTGATGCCTTAGATGTGGCACAGTTTCCTACGTGTAATGAGTATGATGATGTTATGGAGGCAACCGGAACTCTTTACAACGAGGAACATGACTACAAAACTGTGGTAGTGGATAGTGCTTCTGCATTAGAGCCTGTTATATGGGATAGTGTTTGTAAGGATTACCAGTGTGATAGTATCGAAAAAGTTGGTGGTGGTTACGGCAAAGGTTATACTGAAGCATTAAGCAGATTCAGAGAATTGCTTTCTGGATTAGATGCTTTACGTTCTGAAAAGAATATGGCAAGCATTATTATCGGACACGTTAAAGTTAAACGGTTCGACGATCCAACAGGTGATAGTTTTGACCAATATCAATTTGATATTAATGAAAAAGCCTCTAACTTACTTTTTCGTTGGGCTGATTTAATCTTATTCTGTAACACAAAGATTACAGTCAAGAAAGAGAATGCTGGTTTTAACAAAGAAAAGAAACGTGGCATTGATACAACAGGTGGCAAAAGGTTTTTGTTCACACAGAAAAGACCTGCACATCCTGGTGGTGGACGTGGAGTGTTCGGACACCTGCCTTATGAAATGGAATTAGACTGGAAAGTTTTTGAAAATAACGTAGCAACATTAACAAAATAAACAAAAGGAGAGTAAAATGAGTGGTAACATTAGTGCAATATATGGTAAAGCGTTTGACAAAGAAGTCGAAAATGACGACGACTTTGGTGTAATAACTCCCGGCTGGTATTCTGTAGAAGTTGATAAAGCAGAGATAAGAGAAACAAAAGCCAAAAATGGCTGTTACCTTTCTCTACAGTTTTCGATTATTGGAGACAGTTTCAATAACAGAAAAATATTTACCAATATAAACTTGGTAAATCCTAACGAAAAGGCTGTCAAGATGGGTGAGATTATGCTTGCCAAGTTGCGAGATGCTTGTTTGTTAGAGAAACTGGAAGACACTGACGAACTGTTAGGGAAGCAGTTGCAAGTAAAAGTTGTTGTTAGGAAAGACCACAAAGACGAAAACGATATTAAAGACTTCAAACCTTTAGGTGCTGATACTGAACCAGTAAAGAAGTCAACGGTAGCAACGGCAACAACGCAAACCGAAACAACAAGTACGTCGTCTTCTAAACGTCCGTGGGAAAAATAGAATAACACGAGCCGGTGAAAGTCCGGCTATTAAATAAGGAGAATAAGATGAGTGAAGAGCAAGTACAATATGGTGAACCAACTTTAGCTACGTTAGCTACGCTATTGTCTAAGACTAAAGAACGTGAGGATGCAGTAAAGCGAGAACGAATAGCAATCGAAGAACAGATCGCTGAATTAGTAGAGACTAAAGCCAATGGTTCTAAAACTGTTGATGCAGGTAACGGAGTGAAGGTTACGGTTAAACGTGCCGTAACTTATAAGGCTAATATTGAAGCTATACGTGAGTTAAAAATACCAGATGAATTAATTCCATTGAAGCTTGTGCCTGAAACGTATAAGCTAGACGAGAAGAAATACGAGCAGTTATTGGCAATAAATCCGACTGTTGGTGCTAGAATTAGTAAGTTTGTAGAAGTCAAGCCACGTAAGGTGGCAGTTGCATTGAAAAAATAAGTGACGAAAGGCGCTGTTTACGCAGTGCCTTTTTAACAGGAGAAGATAATGAGACTACATCAAACAGAACATATATTCTATGCTGATAAAAGGAGAAGAGTGATATGAAAATAGGAATTATTGATATAGAAACTACAGGGTTTTTCGAAGACAACGGGAAAATTGTAGAGTTTGGTATAAGCTATTATGATACAGTTAAAGATGAAGCGACAAAAGGAGAACACTTTATATGCAGAGAACAAGGGCTAAATGCTAAAGACCGGCAAGCTTGGGTTTTTCTGAACACATCACTAACAGTTGAAGAGGTTAGGAACAGTAAATATTTCAATGAAATGCACGAGTTAGTTCAATCTAGTATAAATGCTTGTTGCTATGTAACTGCATTTAATAAACAATTCGACTTTACATTTTTGCGTTCACGAGGGATTGAGATATTTAATGAAGCACCATGTATCATGGAGGTGGCAACAAATATACTTAATTTACCGAATAAGTATGGGTATGATAACTATAAATGGCCGAACGTGAACGAAGCATGGGAACATTATTTTCCGTCAATTGAATACAACGAGATACACAGAGCCTTAGATGACAGCTACCATGAAGCACTTATCGCAGGTAAACAAATCCAACTAAAAGAAATGATAATAACAGGAGAAAATGATGACTAAATTAAAAGATGTTATACCAGAAGAATCATTAACGGTGCGAAAAATATATGAGTATCACAAGCGTTTAGGCGACAGTGAAGAGGCTCGTGGGTATCTGGGTGCTAGTAGTATAGGTATGGAGTGTGAACGTGCTTTATGGTATCAATTTAGAGGCTGTGTGAAGCCTGAATTTGATGGGCGTATGTATCGTTTGTTCGAGACTGGTGATCTAGCTGAACATAGATTCACAAAAGAACTCAAGGCTATTGGGTGCGAGGTAAAAGAAGTAGACGAAAACGGTGAGCAGTTTGAGGTTAAGGAATTTAATGGCCATTTTAGCGGGCATACCGACGGTGTTGCATTGGGTATTCCTGAAGCACCCAAAACTTGGCACGTACTAGAATACAAAACTCATAATGATAAATCGTTTGCGTAGCTAGAAAAAGAAGGTGTTGCTAAAGCTAAGCCACAACATCATGCACAGATGATGGTTTACATGGGACTAACGAAACTTACTAGAGCGTTGTATCTTGCAGTCAACAAAAATACCGACAAGCTTTATTCTGAACGTATTAAGTTTGATAAGGTTGAGTTTAACCGATTGATGAGTAAAGCGGAACGGATCATTACTTCTGTTCAACCACCTGAACGCATTGCCACACGTCCTGATACATTCGCTTGTAAGTGGTGTGATGCTTATGACTTGTGTTGGGGTACTAGTGAGGTTGCTTTACCTATACCTAGCAAAGGTTGCCGTACTTGTTGCCATGCAACACCTGAACTTACTGGTAATGACAAGCGTTGGTCATGTGCTTTACATAAGAAAGATATTGACACTCTTGACCAGCAGAATGCTTGTGATAATCATTTGATATTACCTGGACTAATAACATTCGCAGAAACTTCTGATGCTTCTAATACTCATATTGAGTTTACCAATAAAGAGGATGGTGTAATGTGGAAACATGGTAAAGGTGATGGTATGTTTACCACGGAAGAGCTGATGAACACACCTGTTGATATGTTAAATAAATCAGTTGTAGATGTTAAAGATATGTTTGATGGTACTATCGTTGATGTAGAACAACCAGAAATTAAGTTGCCTAAAACTCTTTTAGAGAAATACCCACACGAGGATAGTCGGTTATTATGGGAGACTGATGACTTTGGAAATATGGGAACAGATAATATTACGTCATTCCTTGAATGGGTGCAGAATGAGTATGCTGGTGGTGCTGATATTACAGGCGAGGAATGTACTGACAATGAAATCGTTACAGAATTTGGCAACAAGATATTAGTTGTAATATATATTTATAATAATTATGCAGTAGTATGGGAAGGAGTGGAATAAATGCAAATAGTTCTACGTCCTTATCAAGAAGAAGCGTTACAAGCTCTTGATAACCATATTCAAACTAAAAACAATAACCCACTTGTCGTCATTCCGACTGGTGGTGGAAAGAGTATTCTGATGGCTAAGGCTATTGAAAATTGGAAAGCTCAATACCAGAATTTTCGTGTTATGATACTTGCACATAGACAGGAATTAGTTGAACAGAATTATGCTGAATATATGGGACTAAACTCTTTCTCTGATGTTGGTATTTTCGCAGCAGGTTTAAAGAGGCGTGACACCGACAATGATATTATCTTTGCTTCTATTGATTCTGTTTACAACAAATGGAATATTTTTCCTAAGTTCGATTGTTTGATTGTTGACGAAGCACATAGAATCAATGTAAAGAACGAGGGAAAGTACAGAAGTTTCATTGAAAACTGTAAATATATTAATCCTAAATTAGTTGTGATTGGTTTCACAGCTACGCCTTTTAGGTTAAGTAGTGGCATGATAGCACATAGAGACCACCTGTTAAATGAAGTATGTTATGATGCTAATGTTGCTGATCTGATCCGTGATGGTTATCTTTGTAAACTCCGTACTAAGATAGGTGATGTTCAACCTGACCTCTCTGATGTTCGCAAGGCTCGTGGTGATTATGTTGTAAAGGATTTATCAAAGGCTATTGACACGCCGGAAGTTGTTCGTGATGCTGTCAAGTCTGCTCTTACTATATGCAATGCTGAACAACGAAAATCTGTTATTATATTTTGTATTGATATAAAACATTGCGAAGATGTGTCTAATGAGATCAGAAAGTACGGATACGAAGCCCCAGTTGTCACAAGTAAGACTACTAAGCATGAACGTAAACGTATTATAAATGAGTTTGCTAATGGGGGGTATAGGTTTTTATGTTCTGTTAATGTTTTCTTGGAAGGGTTTAATGTTAAACGTATTGATTGTGTTTTGTTGTTAAGACCTACACAATCTAAAGGATTATATATCCAGGCAGTAGGGCGTGGCTTGCGTTTGTTTGAGGGTAAAGAGGATTGTTTGATACTAGATTATGCTAATGTCATCAACGAACATGGTCCGATTGATATTCTTGATGATGATGATATTGCGATGATTGAGTGTGCTAATTGTGGTGATGTGTTTTCTCGTGCTGTTCGTGTTTGTCCTAATTGTAAATGGGAAATACCTAAGCAGGAAATAGAAAGACACGAAGCAGAAGAGCGTGCAAAAAAGATGCACGAGGCTGAGTTGACTAACAGAAGTATCCTTAGTGGTGAACCTGATGATTATACCGTAAGTGATATTACGGTGCATAGGCACAAAAAAAACGGTAAGCCAGATTCAATTAGAATCCAGTACCGTTGTGGGTTAAATGTATTTAGAGAATGGATTGCTTTAGATCATGGCGGTTATGCTGAACGTAAAGCTAGGTTGTTTTGGTCGACTCTTTTCGGAGATGAGGAAGCTAAAACTATTACTGTTGATAATGCGTTGAACAACATGTTTTTAGCACAACAACTCACAGATAAGATTGAAGGCATTACTGTTATTCGTAATGGTAAATACAATGAGGTTATATCACACAAGTTAAGAAAGGAAAAATAAAATGAACGAAAACGAAACTGTTACTATAATATTACCGTTGCCTAGTCCGTATTTATCACCTAATAAACCACCTGCTTCTCGTGGTGGTCGTATTAAGAAGGCTCAAATAGCAAGGAAGCAACGCAAGCTTGCTTGTAAGATGACTAAGGATACCATGGTCGAGACTGCTCCGTGGGAAAAAGCTACTATACAGGCTCATTTCTTTCACAGACAGAAGCGTAGGCGTGATGATGTTAATTTTCTCGCTATGCTTAAATCTGCTTATGACGGGATTGTAGATGCTGGTTTGCTTGTTGATGATGATTCTGATCACTTGGCAACTCTCACACCTATATTTTCAATAGATAAAGAGTCACCAAGAGTTGAACTTACTATTGAATGTCTCGTTCCGGTTCTTTAATGGGAATTTCTACTTTCTCATTCCCTGAAGCATAAGCATATCCGAATGCTGTTAGTATTTGTGCTGATGCTAATATCATGTCCATACGATTACTACCGTTGACTTTATCTACTGCAATTAATAATGCAATAAAAGCATCTTTTGTCACTCTATAAATACCGTTTTCATCTTTTACATACTCGCTTGTTTCAACACCATCTTCGATGATGTTGACCAGTTCAAAATGTTGGATATTAAAAACTTCAGATAATGTTTTTGAATCTATTGTATATACACCGTAGTATTTTATAATACTTCTCATTGTATTTTCTCCTTTTTATATTTCTATTACGTCTTCAGAAAACTCGTTATCTATAGATCGGTATTTGCCGTCGTTAAATTCTATGAGTCCTCTTGTTCTTAGTTCGTCGTATAACTCATCTCTTTGTGGTGCTTTTAGTCCTAATGCATGATACCTAGACAGTCTAGTCTTGCTAACTCCAGCATCGCCGTATTTAGCAATAGCTAGGTGCATCTTTCTTAACTTTGATTCTGATTTTCTTTCTTGCTCATCCTCATTAATGCTTCTTGCTACACCTAATGCTTGCTTAAAAAACCATTTTATCAATATTTCTGCTCTGTCCCAGCAGTCACGGGTAAGTACCACCTCTTTACAATAATCATCATGTGCTATTGATAACATTACGGCAAAGCGTGGTCCATATTCATTGATTAATCGCTCCCAATGTCCCCGATATGGTGCTTTTGTCCTAAACATTGTCTCGTGTATTTCATCAAGATACTTATCAGGACAGGACACCACGCCTTCTTTCACATGGAAACATTTTAATACCTTCTTTGAGTTTTCTGCATAGATTTTATCAACATTGCTTCTTGGTCTATGCCTGCTAGATTTGACCCTTGTGATCAAAAATCGTTGCAAAAAACCTGATTCCAATACGTTCATGTCGGCGTTCCGCGCCATGACTGCTGGTTGTACATTAGCAATAATAGAAGGAAAACAGTAATCAGACTTCCTTCCTGTCTCTCCTTTACGTTTAGATAACGCAACATTAAACCTACCTTTGTTGAAAGCACTTGTTAGAAATGATGCCGCTTTACTCTGCCAATGTTTATGGTCAAGCCAATTCATAAATTCTGATATGGCTAATACTCCATTTGGTTTTTCAATTAAACTATCAGCGATACCTTCTGCTGAACCACTATCACCTAGTAGTAATTCAACTGAACCTAATAATGAATCAACACGTCCACCAATATCTTTACCTGTTCCTGATTCAGCAACAATTAACGCATAGACGTTACATACCTGTCCACCTGCTGTATCGATATACAACTTAGCACGCTCAATCGGACTAGCGTTTACCTTTATAACATCATCTGCTGATTCAGTTAAAACAGGAGTACTAACAGCATAAGCTGTTTGCTTTTTTTTACTACTAAGTAATGCACCTGCTATTACCAGTGCTTTTGGTAGTGATATTGTTAGTGGCAATTTAGGTACGGTCACTGACTCCATATCTTTAACAAGCACTTCTAATGCTGTACCTTTAATCGCACGTCTTACGTCGTCTTCTTTTACATCGTCCCACGGATTTATAATTACCTTACTAATAAAGTCACCCTTTAATGTTTTTTTCTTTCCTGCTTTTTCGTTATGTCTGGCTATTATCTTTTGTGATATTAATTCACCTTGCAATCTAAGTGCCTCATTAGCTTCTATATTATCTTCTTTGCTTTCTAATAACCAACCAACTGGTTTGTTGTTGCCTTTTTTGGCTTCTATAATCTTTCTTTCAAAATCTTTCACATCTGATGGATTACTTCTGTCCCAAGGCGGTGAACATCTTGGGTTGTACTCGTTCCACAGCAATGACAACGCATCTGTGTCTGATAGACTGAAACCGTTTACCATCGCATTGCAAGCAACCAACAGGGCGTTATGACCACCACTACCTTGTATAGCTGGTTCACATTTTTTGAGATATAAACTAGCTCTCTCTATTGTGCTTTTAGATGTCATTGTCTGGGCTTCTTGTGGCACTGGCTTTGGCACAATGTTTTGCCTCTCCCAAGGTGCAGCTTTCTTAGTTACGATTAAATCCAACAAGCATTTAGGTGCTTCTGCTATTGGCAATTCATTTCTCCACTTATATCTTTTGCCATTTTCGTGAATGCTTGGTGGTACTACAACGTAGCCACCCGTTGAACGTATGTCTAGTCCAGGTAGAAAACCTACTTTATTTTTAATTATCTTGCCTCGTGGCATCTTAAAGAAGTAATGATAACCACCACTTCCTGTTTTAGATGTTAATGTCTCAGGCAGATCCAATTGTTTTAGACTGTCCAAACCTTTCTTGTCACCGGACACGTCAACATCTAGTACAAAGAACTTGTCACCACACAACATCCCGATATTGGCATCAGGTGTTCTTGACCACCAAGTTTCTATCTGGTCGTAGTCAGTTGTTGCGTCCTTACAGCCGAATTTGCTAATAGCTCTTTTCCCGTGTGGTTTCACTGGATGAACTTTCAAACCTTTACTTGCATAATCTATCGCTGAATTAAGCATATCAATTTCCATTTTTTTTTCCTTTGTTATTAGTTAGTATGTGATTATTGTTTAGGCTCGTAACCACCATGTAATTTACAACGTGATATTGCCTTAAATGCAGGGTTGCTATATTTTCTACACCAGCGGTCGTGCTTTCCGTCTTTTATGCCACCGGTGTAGAATAGGTTACAACTTCTACATTGCTTGTTTACCCTTTTTGATTTATTCATCTTGTTTTCTCCTTATAAGATTCAATTTTCTCATCCGCCGTAAGCACGTCGTATAATGCCGCCGGACTAGACACGTCTATGTCATCGCCGTTTGCATCCTTAGCACAGCCTGGTTCGTACTTCGCACCAAATTCAAGCTCGTAGATGTAGTATTCAATCCACTTGTCGGTGTCGTCAAATATCGTTGCCAGCAACGTTGTGAACGCCTCTCTGATCGTATTGTTATCATATAACAAGTTTGGCTCAAATGCGTTTGGAAATACTACACTTAAATGTTCTGCGACGTGTAAGTCATATTCCCCTTGTTCTTCTAGTGCTTCTATTGCTGCTGTAAATTCGAGTTTTGTTATCATCTTGTTTTCTCCTTTTTCTATTTTAATATTGTTCTTAATATATGCGTTATCACGTTATTATTCCAGCCATTCCCAAGCATTTTATAACGTTGCGACTCGCTGATCCCAGGATCAAACTCGTACCACTCCGGCAACGACTGCAACCGCATACACTCAATCGGCGTCAATCGGCGGAGGCGGAAATCGT
>CAMZLL010000104.1 GCA_947311505.1 uncultured Cryomorphaceae bacterium | reverse complement strand
ATACTTGTTGGCATGCTCATAAGTTTTTAATACATATTCTAAATTACCCTCACGTTTAAAGCCTGTTGCTAATTTTCTGATATTTTGCCCTTTAGTATTCTTATCAATAGATGATATGGCATCATCGTAGGCTTTTATTGCTTTTTCATGTTTTCCTTGCGCATCAAGTGCTTTTCCATCATTGATCGCTAGTCGGAGTTCATCAGGATTAACTTTGCGTTGTTTTTTTACTAATTTTTCAGCTCCTTTATAATCCTTCACCCCCATAAGACTGGTAAAGTATTGTTCAAAAACTACATAAGATTTATCAGTTGGGTAAATTTTTTCATAATAAACAACTGCTTTATCGTATTCGCCCAAGTTATAATAGTTTAAGGCCAATTGCTTATCCATTTTAGTCTGCGCCATCATCAAAGGTGCTGCTAGTACCAAAAAGGCAAAAAATAATATTATGTTAAAAATCGTTTTTCTCAAAGACTGGGTTATTTTACGTTATTAAGTAGGATATTTTGCATCTGCACTGCAACACTATCATGTATTGCTATCATATATTCATAACTATACACCAATGTCCCTACATTATCTTGTACAATCTGCAAGTTGTTATGTTCATTTTCAAGGAAATTAACTATAGAATCTTCATGTATCAAACCACCTTTCAAATCAGATGCTAAATTACGCAACTGCTCATCTACCACCCCGATATGCTCTCCGATTAGCTTGTATTCTCTTTGCACAGATTTATTGTTTTTCTTAACACCTTTATAAAAATCGATCAACCCATATACATCCATAGGAATAGAATCTGGATGATAATAAGTCGAAATCTGATTCATGTTTTTTTCGTAGGTAGAAAAAGCATTGTCAGCCTTAGAAATATCCACATTGGCATAAGTCAACTTGACGCCATCTAGCACCTGTTGCATCTCTTTGACTTCTTTCAACTCTTTGTCATACTTAGAACCATCACAAGATATCAAAAAGATAAAGATCAAGCCTAGTAGTATTAATTTAATATTCATATTTATATTTTATTTGATGATATCAAACCCACAAAAAGGCTGTAATGCTTTTGGAATTTTAATACCTTCAGGAGTTTGATTATTCTCCAATAGTGATGCCAATATTCTTGGCAAAGCCAATGCACTTCCATTGAGTGTGTGTGCTAATTTTGGTTTTTCTCCATTTTCTTTAAAACGCAACTTCAGACGATTGGCCTGATAGGTCTCAAAATTACTGATTGAACTTACTTCTAACCACTTTTCTTGAGCAGCAGAATACACTTCTAAATCATAGGTAAGAGCTGATGTAAAACCTAAATCTCCACCGCAAAGTTTTGCAACTCTATACGGAAGCTCCAACTTTTCTAATAACTCTTTTACGTGATCCACCATTGTCGTCAAGGTCTCGTAACTTTTTGAAGGATGAGAAATTTGCAATATTTCTACCTTATCAAATTGATGCAAACGATTCAATCCTCGTACGTCTTTACCATAAGAACCGGCCTCTCTTCTAAAACATGGTGTATATCCTACATTTTTGATGGGAAAATCAGTATCTTTCAACATCACATCCCTATAGATATTGGTCAATGGGACTTCTGCTGTAGGGATTAAGTATAAATCATCTACTTCGCAGTGGTACATTTGCCCTTCTTTGTCTGGCAACTGCCCTGTTCCATAACCTGATGCTTCATTTACCACCAAAGGAGGTATAATTTCTTCGTATCCTTTTGCAATGGCCTCGCTTATAAAGAAATTAATCAAGGCTCTTTGAAGCTGTGCTCCTTTCCCTCTGTAAACTGGAAAACCAGCTCCGGTGATTTTTACACCCAATTCAAAATCGATGATGTTGTATTTTTTTGCCAATTCCCAATGTGGAATAGCAGCATCGTGCAACGCAGGAATATCACCTTTGTTTTCTATTATTTCATTATCTGCATCAGATTTTCCTTTCGGCACAATCTCGTTAGGAACATTAGGTATAGTATATAAGATGGTTTGAATTTCTTCTTCTATCTTTTGCAAAGCATCTTTTAACTGAGACGAGTTTTCTTTTAAAGCGCTCACTTTTTGTTTCAGTTCATTTGCTTCTGCTCCTTTTCCAGATTTAAACAATTCACCTATTGATTTTGCCAACGCGTTCTGCTCAGCAAGTTGTTTATCCATTTGTCCTTTAATAGACCTTCGTTTTTCATCCAATACGATTACTTGCTCCATTTCTGAAGTTACGTCTATATTTCTAGCTTGCATTCTTTGTGCAATCAACTCCTTATCTTCTCTTATTCTTGATACTTCTAACATTCTTATCTATTTCTATAATGATATAAGATGTAAAAATAGTAAAAATACTTTAGTACTATTTTTTTAAATAAAAAAAGTCATTTTTCGATTCAGCCTTAAACACAAAGACATGTTTATTTAAGGAAACACTCCTATGATTTTAACACAGAAAAACCTTCACTTCTTAAAGCGATTTTTTTCAAAGATTACGTCCCAGTACTTTAACTTTTTCAAGAATTTTAACAGAAGAACAAAGATAATTATTTTCCAATGATAGCATCCGACTCAATGCATACATATCTTTCAAAAACAATAAAAACACAACTTTGCCGATGACGACTATGCAAAAAACTTGACCAACCAAGTTATTTTTATAGTTTAAAATTTAAAACCAACTCCAACACCTTTTACCTCCTTTATTTTATGTAATTTCATATTTTACAAGTATGCTATTTTACCTTCTATGAAATTACAGAATACAATCAACATCTTGAAATCTGAATCTTCAAATCATGTTTTTGGAGAAACAGCTCATAAAATAATGGCACCTTACCTGAGAGACACCGCAAGAGAAGTTTTACACTCAGAAAAAAAAGTAACTTATGCTGCAACGCTTCTTTTATTGTACGAAAAAAATAACGAAACCTATTTCACTCTAATAAAAAGACCGGAATACAACGGCACGCATAGTGGCCAAATTAGCTTCCCAGGAGGAAAACTGGAAAACAACGAAACTTCACAAGAAGCCGCTCTAAGAGAAACCCAAGAGGAAATAGGCATAAAACATTGCGACATAAAAATCATTACCAAACTAACACAACTATACATACCGCCTAGCAATATGCTTGTAACTCCATACGTAGGCTATCTTGATTACGCCCCAACGTGTCGCCCAGACCCTCAGGAGGTAGCAAGCATTTTAGAAGTACCACTCACAAACCTATTCAACGATGAATTAGTCAAAACTAAAAAGATTAAAGTTGGGAAACACTCCAAGACTCCATTAAAAATTGAAGTTCCTTATTTCGATTTCGCTAATGAGATAATCTGGGGCGCAACAGCTATGATTCTGAGTGAAGTCAAAGAGATTTTGAAAAACAATTTCTAATTCACCTTTCATTTTGTATCTTGCCAAAAAGATTACATTACTATGTCAAATGAAGTTACTCGTCAGAAAAAAGAAGTCTACCCGATTTCCGAAAACCTAAGAAACTACCTTAAAAAATACCACAGAAATGTTAAGCTACCCATTTCCTATGCAGAGCTACTAAGATTTCAAGGAGGATTACCTATTTATGACGAAGAAGGAAACGACACATTGTGGCTACAAATATTCTTCCCTGAAAGCGAACAAGAAGAAATCAACACAGGACTAAAAAAAATATACTCTATACTTCACGTGGATGGCAATGAAGACATACTACCTTATCTAAAAGTAGAACGAATTGATTTTTGCAGTTTTGGAAACACCAAACCATTTAGAGTTAAGATTAGAAACATAATCAACGATAACTATTCCTATCTTTATGTAAAGCAAGCGGATTCATCCAGAGCATACGGACTGGAACTAGAAGATATATTGTCGCCCAATCAAATTAACTTCTTAGTACAAGGAGATACTTTAATTGAAGAGCACATCCCTGGCATCCCTGGCGATGTGTTTATGAAAAATTACTTAACGGAATGCCCACAAGAAGAGCAAGCAGCTATAGCAAAAGAATTTGTAAAATTTAATGAGCGCTGTTTCATTAGACTACTTGGAGATATGCGATCTTACAATTACGTAGTGGTGTTAACACACGATTTTGACAGAATTCAATACCGATTTAGAGCCATAGATTTTGACCAACAAAGCTATGAAGGAGAACGAAACTTTTATACCCCCCAATTTTTTAAAGAGAATTATCCATTGGTAAAATTAGCAGAACGCAATCTGCCTAAAGATTCTATAGAGCAATATAAAAACGAAGAAAGAGCATTAATTGCAAAACGAGCAAACTCCAACTACGAACGGCTTGGCAGATTATTAAAATGCATGAAAAAAGATGTATTATCTTCTGATGATAGAATTAAAAACCTAAAAAAAGAACTGCTCGAAATCACAGGTGATGTCAAATTTAAAAAAGCCAATAACATGGGAACTATTCTTAAAAGTGCAATTGACTTCGTGACACGAAACTACGAAAATATAAACCCCTATATTATAAAATAAATGCAAAAATTAATCGCAAAAGTAACCGACCAAATTAAACACGAATTTGAAGACGAAGGTACTGGTCATGATTGGTGGCACATACATCGGGTTGTAAATAACGCTTTGCTTATTGCCAATATTGAAGGCGGAGAAAAGGACCTCATCAAACTCTCAGCACTTCTGCACGATGTTGGCGATCACAAATTTCACAAGGAAGAAAACGCAGCCGAAATACTTATTACCCAAATACTAACGAGATTCGAAGCAAACAATGAGTTAATAAAACGAGTAATACAAATTGTATCGGAGGTATCTTTTAAAGGAGCAAATACAACAACCCGCACCTCTTCTCTTGAAGCTAAAATAGTACAAGATGCAGATAGGCTTGACGCAATAGGAGCAATTGGCATAGCAAGAGCATTTGCATACGGAGGCAACAAAAACAGGCTACTTTTTCATCCCGAACAACCTCCAAAAAATCATAAAGATTTTAACGCATACAAAACCGACAATGGACATACGATTAATCATTTCTATGAAAAACTACTACTCTTAAAAGATAGAATGCAAACCAAAACAGGCCGCAAATTGGCAGAAGAACGACATGTATATATGGAAACTTTTTTAGAACAGTTCTATTCTGAATGGGGAGTTTGACTACGTGTTAAATTTAATCAGCTATCTTCAACTTAATTTCAAAGTTATTTCATTAACTTTGCAGCACTACAAAACACGAGCATTACACACGCTTACTTTGTCTATTATTTTAGTTGTATAAACTATAAAAATAGACCCATGAAAATTAAAAAGGTATTAGTTGCCAATCGAGGAGAAATAGCTATCAGAGTATTGAGAGCATGCACCGAATTAAACCTTGACACAGTAGCACTATTCACATACGAAGATAGATACTCTCAACACAGATACAAAGCTGACGAAGCCTACCAAATAGGAGGCAACGAAGACCCGCTAAAACCTTATTTGGATATAGATGTAATTATAAATTTAGCCAAATCAAAAAATGTAGATGCCATACATCCTGGATATGGCTTCCTATCAGAAAACAAGCATTTCGCACGAAAATGTAAAGCAAACGGGATTATTTTCATAGGCCCAGAAGCGGAAGTAATAGAAAATCTTGGAGATAAAATAACTGCCAAGAAGATTGCAAAAAAATGCAACGTTCCCTTTATAGAAAGTAACACTAAAGATTTAATCTCTTTGGAAATTGCAATTTCTGAAGCAAATAAAATCGGATATCCAGTTATGTTAAAAGCAGCATCTGGAGGCGGTGGTAGAGGAATGCGAATCATTAAAAATGCAGAAGATTTAGACCTTTATTTCGAAGCCGCAAAAAGCGAAGCATTAAATGGGTTTGGTGATGACACCATGTTTTTGGAAAAATATGTAGAGAATCCTAAACACATAGAAGTCCAAATAGTAGCTGATAACCACGGTAACGTAAGACACCTTTTTGAAAGAGATTGTTCCACACAAAGAAGACACCAAAAAGTAGTGGAAGTAGCCCCTTCGTTTAACGTATCGAAGCAAGTAAAAAAACAACTATACAAATATGCAGTTCAACTAGCTAAAGAAGTAAACTACAACAATGTAGGAACTGTTGAATTCTTAGTTGACAACAAGGATAAGGTCTATTTCCTAGAGGTAAATCCTCGTATTCAAGTAGAGCACACTGTAACGGAAATGGTAACAGGTATTGACTTAATCAAAACTCAAATATTCATAGCAGGAGGGTACAAACTCAGCGATGAGCAAATAAAAATATACGAACAAGAAGACATCGAATGCACTGGTTTTGCGCTGCAATGTAGAATCACTACAGAGAATCCCGAAAACAACTTTACGCCAGATTATGGCACAATCACAACCTACAGAAACGCAGGAGGAAATGGAATTAGACTTGATGAAGGAAGTGTTTATCAAGGCGTGAAAATTAGTCCATTTTTTGACTCTATGCTTGTGAAAGTATCAGCAACAGGAAGAACTTTAGATGGTGCTACTCGAAAAATGACACGAGCATTGAAAGAATTTAGAATAAGAGGCGTAAAAACCAATATTCAATTTCTTCAAAATGTCATCAATCACCCCACATTTAAAGCGGGCGATGTAAATGTCAACTTCATAAAAGACACACCTGAACTGTTTGATTTTAAGCAATCAAAGGATAGAGCTAGTAAAATAATTACCTTTTTAGGAGAGACAATAGTAAACGGACATCCGGATGTAAAATTCGTAGATAAAAACAAAATATTCAGAACTCCGATAGTTCCAAACTTCGACAAGCAAGGGACATTCCCAAAAGGAAGTAAAGACTTGCTAACAGAACTCGGAGCAGATAAATTTTCAGAATGGTTGCGTAACGAAAAGAAGATTCACTACACAGATACTACCATACGGGATGCTCATCAATCGCTTCTAGCTACACGCATGCGCTCGCACGACATGCTCAACGTACTAGAAAGCTACGCAAAGAACCATCCTGACATTTTCAGTTTGGAAGTTTGGGGAGGAGCTACTTTTGATGTTTGCTTGAGATTCTTAAATGAAAACCCTTGGAAACGCCTTAGAGACATTAGATCAGCAGCTCCAAATATTTTACTACAAATGCTATTGAGAAGTAGCAACGCTGTTGGGTACACATCTTATCCTGATAATTTGATTGAGAAATTTGTTATTAAATCTGCGGAAAATGGAATCGATATATTTAGAATTTTTGATTCTTTGAACTGGGTGAAATCAATGGAGCCGAGTATTAGCTATGTTAGAAATAAAACCAACTCACTTGCGGAAGCATCAATCAGTTACACAGGAGACATTTTAGACCCTTCAAAAACTAAATATACACTCAAATACTACGTGCAACTGGCAAAAGATTTAGAAAATGCAGGCGCACATATTATTGCTATAAAAGACATGGCAGGACTATTAAAACCATACGCTGCCACAGAATTAGTAGGCGCATTGCGAAATGCTGTAAAACTTCCGATTCATCTGCACACTCACGATACCTCATCCATTCAACCTGCTACTTATTTAAAAGCTATTGAAGCTGGAGTAGATGTTGTAGATGTAGCTCTAGGCGGATTATCTGGTCTAACCTCTCAACCTAATTTCAACTCTATAGTAGAAATGACGCGATTCCAAGACCGACACAACGACATGAACGTAGCAAGTCTCAATCAATATTCCAATTACTGGGAAGATGTAAGAGAATACTACTACCCATTTGAATCTGGATTGAAAGCAGGAACAGCAGAGGTATATCACCATGAAATACCAGGAGGTCAATATTCTAATCTTCGACCACAAGTAAATGCATCTGGATTGGGAGACCGTTTTGAGGAGGTAAAAGAAATGTATTTTCAAGTAAATCATTTGTTTGGAGACCTAGTTAAAGTTACTCCAAGCAGTAAAGTAGTGGGTGACATGTCCATTTTTATGGTCGCAAATAACCTCACAACTGAAGACGTACTAAAACGAGGAGAAGAAATTTCATTTCCCGAATCCATCATCAACTTTTTCAAAGGAGATTTAGGACAGCCCGTAGGTGGATTTCCATTAGAATTGCAACGTATAATTCTCAAAGGCGAGCAACCATTTACAAACAGACCCAACGAATACATGAAGCCAATAGACTTTGATGAAGGTTTCAAAAAATTCAAAATAAAATATCAAAAAGGGTTTGCCAGAAAAATAGAAATGGAAGATTACCTTTCTCACATTTTGTACCCAAAAGTTTTTGAAGATGCGTACGCAGGATTTAAAAAATATGGAGATGTAAGCACGATACCAACTCAAAATTATTTTTATGGATTGAAAATTCACGAAGAAATAATGGTAGATATCGCACCAGGAAAAACTATTTTGATAAAACTTCTTTCGATAGGAGATGCTAATTCAGAAGGCAAAAGAACTTTATTTTTTAAAGTAAATGGTCAAAACAGAGTGGTTGAAATCACAGACAAATCACTAAACATAGTAATAAAACAAAACCAAAAGATCAGAGAAGGCATAGATGGTGAGATTGGCGCACCATTACCGGGCAAACTATCAAAAATGCACGTAAAGAAAGGCGACAAAGTAAACAAAAACGACAGCCTTTTTGTGGTAGAAGCTATGAAAATGGAAAATGTAGTAAAGGCTACATTTGAAGGGATTGTAAAAGAAATCACACTCCATGAAGGCGACATGGTTTCTCAAGATGATTTAGTACTTGTAATATCCTAAATTCTCACTTCTCTCTTGTGCATTGAATCTGTATAAAATAGAAATCAACAAGAGATACCTATAGATGAATAGTTTTTTGTATTTTCGCAAATTACAATTTAGGTAAGAATAATATGTGGCAAAAAATTGCATCAAGTATATTACGGAATAGACTCGCTATCCTTATAGGATTAGCAGTTTTGACAACGTTTATGGGATATAAAGCCACTTCGGTAGAGCTTCAATATGAATTTGGAAAACTACTACCAGAAGATGACTCTACAAACCTTGAATATTTACGATTTAGAGAGAAATTTGGACAAGACGGACTTGTTATAGTCATTTCTACAGAAACAGAAGACTTCTACACCGTAGATAAATTCAATAAATGGAAAGAACTTGGCGACAGATTAAGTTCAATGACCGTAGATGAGGTTGGGGCAAACCCACCAAATAAAGTACATCCTATAGATTCTGTTTTTTCAGAAGCACATCTATACAACATCACCAAAGACAAGCCCTCCAAAACATTTAAATTAGCCCCTGTAACACCCAACAAATTAATCTCTAACACACAAGTAGATAGTGTAAAAAACTTGGTAAGATCACTTCCTTTTTACGAGAGCATTGTTTATAAAGACTCATCAGACATTCACTTGATGATGGTTTTTGTCAATCAAAAAGTGTTCAACTCAAAAAGTAGAGGCTCGTTAGTATCTGATTTGCATGACATCTGCATGGAATATAAAACCGATTTTGGTGAAATGCATTTTTCAGGACTTCCTTTTATTAGGTCTGTTACTATGGACAAAGTCAAAGCGGAGCTTGGGCTATTTGTGGGGTTAGCATTGCTGGTAACAGCTCTCATTCTCTTTATTTTTTACAGGTCATTTAAAGTTGTAATCACCTCGTTAACCGTAGTATTTATTGGAGTTATTTGGAGTGTTGGCACTATTGGAATACTCGGCTATAAGCTAAGTATTCTTATGGGACTTATCCCTCCACTAATGATAGTTATAGGAATACCCAACTGCGTCTATTTAATAACCAAATACCAACAAGAATTTCTTGCACACGGCAACAAAGCCAAGGCCTTAACGAGGGTTATAAAAAAAGTAGGTAATGCCACCTTCTTAACCAACGCCACCACCGCTATGGGATTTGCTACATTCCTACTTACAGAAAGTAGTATGATGCGAGAATTTGGCTTAGTAGCAGCTATCAATATTATGGCACTTTTCTTAATTTCGATACTTATAGTCCCTATTTTGTATAGTTATTTTAAAGTACCAAAAGAAAAACACACCAAACATTTTGACAAAAAGTGGCTAGACAAAGCCGTTCAAATCTTAGTTAAACTAACCACCTATCGCAGAACTACCGTTTACATAGTTAGCCTTGTTATAGTCATACTGGGCAGCTACGGCATTACCTTAATGCGAACCTCTGGCAACATTGTAGATGACCTTCCTAAAGGAGATCTTGTTGTAAAAGATTTAAAGTATTTTGAAAAAGAATTTAACGGTGTCATGCCTTTTGAAGTTCTTATACGATCTAATGACACTATTTATAACAGCTATCGAAACATAAAAGCAATAGACAGTATTCAAACTTTATTAGCAACTGAAGACAAACTATCTAAATCTATTTCATTAGTCAATGGTATAAAATACATATCTCAAGCATACAGCAATGGAGCAAAAGAAAAATACATTTTGAGAGATGAAATGGGATTGCAAAACATCATGAAATCTTCGTATTTCAAAAACTCATTTAACTTTAAAGACAAAGAAAACTCCAGTAAATTCTTAAGCAACTTCTTAGACGAATCGCATACCGAAACGAGAATCACTCTATCCATAAAAGACGTAGGAATAGACACCATGGATGCTGTACTTAATAGGGTAAAAAGCAAAATAGAATCGGTTATATATGCAGAACGTTTTCAATTGGACAAAGTTTTTGATAATCAAGAAATAAACAAAGAGGAACTTAGAACACTACTCGACAATTCTGCCTGGGTAACTGCTGCAATAGAAGAACAACTTATTGAAAAAAATCCTGAATTAGACGAATTTGCATTCTTAGAAGATGAAGAGTTAATATATTCGTATGCCAATGCTCCTGAATTTAAAGACATGCTATACGGCATTGTAAATCAACAAAAAATGTCGTTTACCGTTACCGGATCTGGAGTTACCTACACCAAGGGAACTACATTTTTGGTAGGCAATATATTTACAAGTTTGCTAGCAGCTGTTTGTGTTATCGCATTATTAATGTCCTTCTTATTTAGATCCTGGCGAATGGTAATCGTTTCCTTAATCCCGAACATACTTCCTCTAGTCTTTACAAGCGGCTTGATGGGATATTTAGGCATCCCTATTAAACCTTCAACCATCTTAGTTTTTAGTATTGCTTTTGGAATCTCCGTGGATGACACCATTCATTTCCTCGCTAAATATAGACAAGAATTAAAAACTCAAAATTGGGACATTAAAACTTCAGTGATGAATGCACTAACAGAGACTGGAGTTAGTATGATTTACACCTCTATCATTTTGTTCTTTGGCTTTTCAATCTTTATAGCATCCAATTTTGGAGGCACTCAAGCTTTGGGAGTTTTAGTATCGGTTACTTTGTTTGTAGCCATGTTAGCTAATTTGGTATTACTACCTTCGTTGCTATTGACATTAGAAAAATACGTTACTACCAAAGAATTTAAAGAGCCCATTTTAGAATTGGACTACGATGACGAAGACATTGACTTAAAAGAATTGCACGAAAAAGAAATTCAAAAAACTGAAACAGTATGAAAGGAATAATACTAGCAGGAGGATCGGGTACAAGATTACACCCACTTACATTAGCAGTTAGCAAGCAGTTAATGCCGGTGTACAACAAACCAATGATATATTACCCACTTTCGACTCTAATGATTGCAGGAATAAGAGAAATACTCATCATAACTACACCTCATGATCAGAAAGCATTTCAAACGTTACTAGGAGATGGTTCTCAATGGGGATGTTCTTTTGAATACATCGTACAAGAAGTTCCCAATGGTTTGGCACAAGCATTTGTACTTGGAGAAGAATTTATAGGCGATGAAAAAGTAGCTTTAGTATTGGGGGATAACATCTTCTTTGGCGCAGGAATGGGAAGCACACTTAGATCTTCATTAAACCCAGATGGAGGATTGGTATTTGCCTACCACGTATCAGATCCCGAGCGATATGGTGTTGTCGATTTTGATAACGAAATGAATGTGTTGTCGATAGATGAAAAACCTGAAAACCCAAAATCGAATTACGCTGTACCTGGCTTGTATTTTTATGACAACGATGTGATCGAAATCGCAAAAAATTTAAAACCTAGCCCGAGAGGAGAATACGAAATAACAGACATCAACAAAGAATACCTCAAAAGAGGAAAGCTTAAAGTTCAAGTTTTAGAAAGAGGCACTGCTTGGTTAGATACCGGCACTTTCACATCGCTTATGCAAGCTAGTAGCTATGTAGAAACGATAGAGCAGCGTCAAGGAATGGGCGTAGGATGCGTTGAAGCAGTAGCTTACTCAAGAGGTTTTATTGATAGAGATCAATTAGAAAAACTTGCCCAACCCTTATTGAAAAGCGGCTATGGAAAATACCTGATGGATATTTTGGAAGGTAAAAGTAAATAAAATTAGACAATTTTGTATTTGTAAGTCAAGAGCAGAGATGAAAACAATTGAAGAATATCAAGAAATCGTATTTAACGAAGTAGAAAAATTTAGATCCACTTCTAGAGATATGGATTTATACGACCCTGTAAAGTACATTATGGGGCTTGGAGGCAAGAGAATGCGACCTGTTCTAACCCTCATGGGGACTGATTTGTTTGACGGCAACATTGAAGACTCTTATAATTCGGCTATTGGAATAGAAGTATTTCATAATTTCACACTCTTACATGACGACATCATGGATGACGCTCCTCTTCGTAGAGGCGAGGCTACGGTACATGAAAAATGGAACACCAATGCTGCAATACTTTCTGGTGACGTAATGTTTGTACAAGCTTTTACGCTGGTTACCTCCTGCAAACCAGAATACTTAAGAGCCATCATTGACATATTCAACGTAACCGCTATAGAAGTGTGCGAGGGACAACAACTGGATATGAACTATGAAACCAGAGACGATGTTACTTTGGACGAATATCTTGAAATGATTCGTTTAAAAACTTCTGTACTAGTAGGCTGTTCCTTAGAGATGGGTGCTGTACTTGCAGGAGCTACCAAAGAAGACTCACGCAATATTTATGACTATGGAATGCACCTAGGAATGGCGTTTCAAATTATGGACGATGTCTTAGATGTATTTGGCGATGCCTCAATATTTGGCAAACAAGTAGGTGGAGACATCCTTGCAAATAAGAAGACATACTTACTTTTAAAAGCGTTAGAAGACGCAAATGAAAATCAAGTATCTGAGCTCAATCAATGGCTCGAAACCCCATCAGATGGTGTGGCTACACAAAAAGTACAAGCAGAAACGTTAATTTTATTTAGAGAAGCAATCGCCTTATTGTAATAATCTTTCATTAATTCTGAAGCTTTTTCTTTGACGTGTAAATCTTCAAAAATAGCCGTTACTGCTTGTACTTTTTGTGTAGCCACACCATCTGATGGGGTTTCGAGCCATTGATTGAGCTCAGATACTTGATTTTCATTTGCGTCTTCTAACGCTTTTAAAAGTAAGTATGT
>CAMZLL010000103.1 GCA_947311505.1 uncultured Cryomorphaceae bacterium | reverse complement strand
AAGCGTATTTAAAATTTTATAACAAGTAAATGTCATATTGAATTGTCAATATGACATTTTTTTTGTGCCAAGAAATAGGGTTAAGTCAAATTGTCTGAAACAAAACCGCAATTACCCATTGGCACAAAATATGATTAAAGCCGATAGACAAATTCAATACTAATTAAATTAAAAAAAGATAAATAAAATGGGATTAAACGTTAAGCCTTTAGCAGATAGAGTTCTAATAGAACCAGCAGCTGCTGTAGAAAAAACAATAGGAGGGATTATTATTCCAGATACTGCAAAAGAAAAACCTAGAGAAGGCGTAGTAAAAGCCGTAGGAGTTGGGGTATTGGGAATAAAACTCACCGTAAAAGAAGGTGATGTAGTTCTGTATGGTCAATACAGTGGCACCGAAATCAAAATTGAAGGAAAAGATTATTTAATTATGAAAGAAAGTGACATTTTCGCAATCGTAGGATAGTCCACTCGTAATCTATGGTCATGTTTTATAAATACAGACCAAAGATCAATCGAAACAAAAAAAGAATCTTAACAGAATAAAAATCACCTGCATTCAAGCAGGTTTTAAAACATAATAAAATGGCAAAAACAATAGTATTTGATATAGAAGCAAGAGACAAAATGAAAAAAGGAGTGGACGCTCTTGCTAATGCTGTAAAAGCTACATTAGGACCTAAAGGTAGAAATGTAGTAATTGACAAAAAATTTGGAGCACCACACGTTACTAAAGATGGTGTAACCGTAGCTAGAGAAATAGAACTAGCAGATCCAATAGAAAATATGGGAGCTCAAATGGTAAAAGAAGTAGCCTCAAACACTGCAGATGTAGCAGGAGATGGAACGACCACAGCTACTGTTTTGGCGCAGGCAATCATCACCGCAGGGATGAAAAATGTTGCAGCTGGAGCAAACCCAATGGATCTTAAAAGAGGAATAGACAAAGCTGTTGCAGTTTTGGTAAAAGGATTAAAAGACCTTTCGCAAGAAGTAGGATCAGATAATGCAAAAATCAAACAAGTAGCATCTATTTCTGCAAACAATGACGAAATGATAGGTTCGCTTATCGCAGAGGCTATGAAAGTAGTAGGTAACGATGGTGTGATTACCGTAGAAGAAGCAAAAGGAACAGAAACAGAAGTGAAAACAGTCGAAGGAATGCAATTTGACAGAGGCTATTTATCGCCTTATTTTGTTACAGATGCAGAAAAAATGATTGCTGAATTAGACAATCCATACATCTTAATTCACGACAAAAAGATATCTAATCTTCAAGATATTTTACCAATTTTAGAACCGGTAGCTCAATCTGGAAGACCGTTTTTAATTATCGCAGAAGACGTAGATAGTCAAGCGTTGGCAGCATTGGTTGTGAATAGGTTAAAAGCAGGATTAAAAGTAGCAGCAGTAAAAGCACCAGGATTTGGAGACCGTAGAAAAGCAATGTTAGAAGATCTCGCAATCCTTACAGGAGGTACTGTTATCTCTGAAGAACGTGGGTATAAGCTAGAAAACACATCGTTAGATATGTTGGGTACTTGCGAAAAAGTAGAAATTGATAAAGACAATACAACCGTTATCAATGGAGCTGGAACAAAAGAAGATATTGTAGCACGTACCAATCAAATCAAAGCGCAAATAGAAACCACCACTTCTGAATACGACAAGGAAAAACTTCAAGAACGTCTAGCTAAATTAGCTGGAGGTGTAGCAGTACTTTATGTAGGTGCAGTGAGCGAAGTAGAAATGAAAGAAAAGAAAGATAGAGTGGATGATGCCTTGGCAGCAACAAGAGCAGCAGTAGAAGAAGGAATCATACCAGGAGGTGGAGTTGCTTACATTAGATCTGGTGAAGGTTTAGCAACGCTTCAAGGCGAAAATGCAGACGAATCCACTGGTATCGAAATCATCAAGAGAGCCATCGAAGAGCCATTGCGTCAAATTATTGCTAACGCAGGTGGAGAAGGAGCTGTAATAGTTCAGAAGATAAAAGAAGGAAAAGGCGATTTTGGTTACAATGCCAGAACAGAAGTTTTTGAAAATCTCTTTGAAACAGGCGTAATCGACCCTACCAAAGTAGCGAGAATAGCACTTCAAAACGCAGCATCTGTAGCAGCTATGTTATTGACCACAGAATGTGTCATAGCAGACGAACCAGAAGAAGCAGGTATGCCACCAATGGGAGGAGGAATGCCAGGAGGAATGCCAGGAATGATGTAAACAATCATACCCGAAATTTTATCTTCGATTGAGGAGATAAAACGTAGGTTTCACGATTCGGTTTTCCTTCCTTAACGAAGATAAACTGAAACGACTATATATAGCAGCGGCAACATTGAATTTATTCAGTGTTGCCGTTTTTGTATGCTGCAATGCTAGTAGTTGTAATGTAAAATTCAAGAATGGTATAGCGGTCTTAGTGTTCTAATATGGGCGTGCCCCTATGGGTCGGGCTATCCACTATATCTCCCAAAGCTCCCAAAAAAAGCTTTAGGAGGATGCCGTTCCTATCCCTCACGCAACAACACTACTTTAAATACTCCTCAAATACCAGTTTAAACTTTTCCACTTTTGGTTGTATTACCCTAGAACAATATCCTTGATTGAGATTATTCGAGTAATAATTTTGATGGTAATTCTCGGCTTTAGAATAATGAGCTAATTTTGTCACTTCGGTTACTATTGGGCTGGGATATACCTTTTCTTTATTGAGCTTTTTGATAATAACTTCAGCACTTTCTTTTTGCGCTTCTGTAAGGTAGAAAATCCCCGAGCGATATTGAGAACCAACATCAGCACCTTGTCTGTTGAGTGTGGTTGGGTCATGTGTTTTGAAGAAAACAGAAAGTAATGTTTCAAAAGAAATTTCTTCAGGATTATACGTGATTTTTGCAACCTCAGCATACCCAGTTTTACCAGTGCATACAGCTTTGTAGTCAATGCTTTTTCCATTGCCATTAGAATATCCAGATTCAACACTGATAACACCTTTTAATTCTTGAAACACAGCTTCTACACACCAAAAACATCCAGCACCTAATACGACAACTTCAGTACCTCCTTTGGTGGTTGGTGCGTTTACAGCAGGGGCGGTATTTGCCTTGCAGTTTCCGAACAAAAAGAGTAGGGAAAGTAAGAGTGTTGTTTTCATAGTTTATATTTGAAGAGGGTAAATATACAGGAGATATATCTACTGCGTACTAACTTGGTATTAAGTTGCTATAAAGGTATAAGTTTATCTTATTAAATGAAACAACCCACTTAATGTTTTATTATCTTTTTCTATATCTGTATATTCGATTACATAATAATACACACCTTCCGGTATTTCTTGTGCAGGAGTCCAGTTTATAAGCAGATCATCTGTTTTAAATAGTTGCTGCCCCCATCTATTGAATATAGTAGTGCTCATCGCTGTTATTCCTTTGCTAATGCTAACTTTAAAGATGTCATTGGTATGATCTTGATTGGGGGTGAATATGTTAGGTATTTCTAGTATCACAGCTTCTTTTATAGGTGGGGAAATGTTCAAGTCACAATTTTCAAACTCCACAAAAATAGAGTCTCTTCTAGTGCAGTTGCTTATGTTAGGAGTCGATGCTTCTACCCAATATAATCCAGTTTCTGACACTTCAAAATTTTGGTTACTTGAGCCATCTTGCCATAAGTAATCGGTATTTAAAATGTTCGAGGCGATGTTTAGTGTTGCACCTTCACATAAAACGGTATCATTGCCTAAATCTAATGAGCTTAGATTACAGGTAGAAATGTAGATACTGTCTAATGCCATCATCACGTAAAAAGTACCCAAAGAATCTGTTGATGACAATGGATCGTTTACATTTCTAAAAGGTAAAAGACCTATTTCATGTGTGCTCGAAGTCGCTGTAAATGCAATTGATCTATAATCCCAGTTGAGATTTATGTCCGTTGCAGGTAAATTAGTATAGGACGATGTACTTGTTCCTATAAGAATATTGTCCACATATACTCGCCAGCATCCTGTGTTTTTAAAGTTACCAATTGTTTGTTGGATTATGGTCTGAAAAAAATTGATATCGTAAGTCTGACCAGGGATGAAACCATTAACTGTTTGCCTAATGCCCTCATGCAAAAAATTGAATGGTCCACAACTACCTTTAAAACACTCTTTATACCCACCTACCAGAAAAGAATTTCCCGAATACGGTATTCCTACATACCCTAGAGAAGCAGTTGAGGTTGGTGTTGTAGTAGTAACTATGTCAGGGCTGTCAGCACCTGAGAATAAGGCCACATTGTTAGCGTTAGTGTAAGGGATGTTTTGCCAATTATCTGGCAACTGCATTGGGCTTCCTGTTAGGTTGGCAACCTCTAAATCACAATTAATAAACTGTTGAGCGCTAATTATTGAGAAGGCAAAAGCACTAATTGATAGGCTGAAAATTATTTTTTTTATCATAATATATAGTCTATACTAGCAGTAACGTAGATAAGTTCTTAATGGGGGGGCTTGCTAACTGTTGAATTATTATGACACTAATTTAATACGGTTTCCAAGCAAAATATTACATTTGCATTAGAAATGATACACAATATGAAATCGTCTGAAATTCGCAGTAAATTCTTAACATTCTTTGAAATTAAGCAACATAAGGTTGTTGCATCTGCCCCTATGGTTGTAAAAAACGACCCTACTTTGATGTTTAATAATGCAGGGATGAACCAATTTAAAGATTTGTTTCTTGGTAATTCAGAAGTGAAAAATCCACGAATTGCCAACTCTCAAAAATGCTTACGTGTATCAGGAAAACACAACGACCTTGATGAGGTGGGAGTGGATACCTATCACCACACGATGTTTGAAATGTTGGGAAATTGGTCTTTTGGAGATTACTTTAAAGAAGAAGCAATTGCTTGGGCATGGGAACTGCTGACAGAAGTTTACAAACTAGATAAAGATAGATTGTACGTTACCGTTTTTGAGGGAGACCAAAAAGACGGAACTGCCATAGACGTAGAAGCAATAGATTATTGGAAAAAATGGATCTCAGAAGATCGAATTATTAAAGCCAATAAGAAAGATAACTTTTGGGAAATGGGAGAAACAGGCCCTTGTGGACCGTGCTCCGAAATACACGTAGATTTAAGAAGCGATGCTGAGCGAAATGCAGTAGATGGTAAGTCATTGGTCAATCAAGATCATCCGCAGGTAGTAGAAATTTGGAATTTGGTATTTATGCAGTACAACCGAATGGCAAATGGTGAATTGGTTTCTCTTAAAGATAAACACATCGATACTGGGATGGGGTTTGAACGCCTGACCATGGCGCTTCAAGGAAAAACATCTAATTACGACACCGATATTTTTATGCCTATCATTGATAAGATAGCACAATTGTCTCGATTAGAATACAACCCCGTAGGCGAAAATGATGCAGCTAACAAAGGTGCATTGGATATCAATATAGCCATGCGTGTAGTTGCAGATCATCTACGTGCCATTTCATTCTCCATAGCTGATGGACAGTTGCCGAGCAACACTGGAGCAGGATATGTTATTCGTAGAATATTGCGTAGAGCAGTCCGTTATGGATACCAAACCTTATCTTTGAAAGAACCTTTTATTTTCAAATTGGTAGCCACTTTGGTAGAGCAAATGGGAGAAGCATTCCCTGAGATTGTGGCACAAAAATCATTAATAGAAAAAGTGATAAGAGAAGAAGAAGTATCTTTCTTTAGAACACTCGAAACAGGATTGAAACGTATCGATCAGATGTGTGCAGACTTAAAAACAAAAGGAATAAAAATAGTTCCAGGGAAAGATGTTTTTGAATTGTACGACACCTTCGGATTCCCAATTGATTTGACAGATTTAATCGCTCAAGATTACGATCTAACCATAGATCAAGAAGGATTTGAAACAGCATTGGCAGCACAAAAAGAACGTTCTAGAAAAGATGCAAAAACAGAAACATCAGATTGGATCATTCTAAAAGAAGATGAAGTGGAAGAGTTTGTAGGGTACGACTATACCGAAGGAGACGTTCATATTACTAGATATAGAAAAGTAAAGGTCAAAGAAAAAGAAGTATATCAATTGGTATTTAACTATACACCATTCTACCCAGAAGGAGGAGGGCAAGTAGGCGACACAGGTTTTATTGAAGCCAATGGAACGAAGACCTCTATTTTTGATACTAAAAAAGAAAACAATTTGATTTTGCATTTTGCAAAGGAATTACCAATAGACACGGCAGTCACATATAGAGCTGTGGTTAACAGTGGGAAAAGAACACTTACAGCAAACAATCATACCGCAACTCATTTGGTTCACGGGGCATTACGCAAAGTTCTGGGAACTCACGTAGAGCAAAAAGGTTCGTTGGTAAACGAAAAAGTATTAAGATTTGATTTTTCACATTTTAGCAAAGTAACCGAAGAAGAAATTTCGGAAATTGAGCAAATTGTAAATCAAGAAATTAGAAGCAATTTAGCATTAGAAGAGTCTCGTGCCATACCTATCGAAAAGGCAAAAGAAGCAGGAGC
Source organism: uncultured Cryomorphaceae bacterium (assembly GCA_947311505.1). Taxonomy (GTDB): domain Bacteria; phylum Bacteroidota; class Bacteroidia; order Flavobacteriales_D; family Parvicellaceae; genus Parvicella. Next base: position 4,649 of record CAMZLL010000103.1, on the reverse strand, counting down.
AATGATGCTCTTTGGAGAGAAATACTCTGATGTGGTGCGAATGATTAAGTTTGGGGAGTCTATAGAATTGTGTGGAGGAATTCATGTGTCTTCTACCGCGCAGATAGGAAGGTTCAAAATAATCAGCGAAGGATCAGTAGCGTCCGGTATTAGAAGAATAGAGGCTATAACCAGTACCGTAGCAGACGCTTACTTTCAAGAAAAAATAGATACGCTAAACGAAGTGAAGGTACTTTTAAAGAATCCAAAAAACATTACCAAATCCATAGAAGACTTGTTGCAACAAAATGCAATGCTTCAAAAAGAAGTAGAGCAAGCCAAACGAGAAAAAGCAAAAGGGTTAAAAGGAGAATTGATGAACAACGTAGAAGTTGTTAATGGTGTTAATTTCATAGGAGCTAAAGTTGCAATGGATGCAGGTAGTGTCAAAGATATTGCCTACCAAATAAAAGGCGAATTGGACAATCTGTTTTTAATAATAGGCAGTCACGAAGCTTCTAAAGCGATGCTTACCATTATTATTTCCGAAAATTTAGTAAAAGAAAAAGACCTACACGCAGGAAATATCATCAGAGAACTCGCCAAAGAGATTGGAGGAGGAGGTGGGGGGCAACCTTTTTTCGCTACCGCAGGTGGAAAAAATGTCGAAGGTATTGATAGTGCTTTAGCAAAAGCAAAGGCGATATTGTAGCTGATGCAATTATTACTTTTATAGCAGGTGAATGATTTTTTTGTTAATAAGGCAACCTTTTGTAATAGTAGCGTAATACTAATACTAATACTAATACTAATACTAATACCATGAAGAATTTTAAGAGCATAACGTTAATCTTCCTATTGTTTTCATCAATGATTTCATTTTCTCAGAATGAGGATAGAATTCTTGAGGGAGAACACCTAATAAATACTTATATAGCAAGTGAATCCTTTTCTAATAAATTAAGTGAGGATTATCATATCTCGTTTTTAACTTTTAAAATAAAAAACAGGTCTTTTTTATATTCGTTAATGGGAGATGTTGTTCATGAGTATGAGCAGAATGATTTTGATTTTAATCTTGTAGAAGATTATGTATTTAGCGAAATTGATCTTCATATTTCAGAATTAGATATGAATAATTCTACTAACATCACTCATTATACATCGCCACCAGTTATGTCAACTAGAGCTGCAGGAGACCCTTGTCAAAATATGGATTTTGAAACAGGAGATTTTACAGGGTGGGAGTTGTATACTGGAATGGTTAATACTACTGCTGCTGTTATGACGGGAGAGGTTTTGGTGCCTTCCGCTGCTCCTGATGCACACCACACTATAGTAGGAGCAGGTGTAGATGCTCAGTGTGGAATACCTCGAGTAGACCCTAATGGAGGAGCGTTTTCTTGCATGTTAGGGGATGGAACAGGAACTGGAGCTAGAGCAGCAAGTATTCGTCAAACGTTTTTAGTGTCTGCAGATAATGCTATTTTTACCTATAGTTTTGCTGTCGTTATTCAAAATCCAGCGAATCATACTAACGGAGAAATGCCTTTCTTTGTTACTAATGCTTATCAGCAAGATGGTACTCCTATTGCTTGTGGGCAATTTCAAGTTATTTCAGGGCCTGGGTTGGCAGCACCTTGGCAAGCGTTTGCTGGTGGTTTTTATAGAGATTGGTCAACAGCTTTTATCGATTTGTCTCCATATATTGGTACAAATGTTACGATAGAGTTTATAACGGGTGATTGTGAGCAAACGGGTCATTATGGTTATGCCTATGTCGATGCAAGCTGTTCATCTGCAGATTTATCACCAGGAAACGTTTTATGTGATGCTGATCCTGTTACGCTTACGGCACCTGCCGGAGGCGATGCTTATTTATGGAGTACCGGTGCTGTAACGCAAAGTATTGATGTTAATGCTGCTGGAAATTATCAAGTAGTAGTTACCCCATTTCAAGGCCCGCCTTGTAATGTAACATTAACAGCAGATATTACTTTAGCTCCAGGCTCACCTACAGCTAATTTTAATGCTCAAAATACTGCCTGTGTAAATGAAAATGTGACATTTACTGATGCTTCTACAGCTACAAATGGAGTGGCTGTTAACTTTTGGGAGTGGGATTTTGGTGATGGTTCGCCTGTTTCTAATCAAGCAGACCCTAATCATCAATATGCCGTGTCGGGGGTGTATAACGTTAGTTTAACGGTCGGTGTTTTGGTGCCTGGAGGTGATATAGATGAAGGTTGTTTTGATGAAATTATTCATGTAATAACTGTTGAGTCTGACCCTGTAGCAAACTTTAGTACCCTTCCTGTTTGTAAAGGAACTGTAACTCAATTTACTGATGAATCAGATGATGGTGATGGTACTATAAGTTTGTGGGAATGGGATTTTACTAGTGACAATATCGTTGATAATATAATAGATGTAAACCCAACGAATGGTTATGTTTTAGCAGATCATTATGATGCTACACTAACTGTTACAACCCTAACAGGATGTACGAATTCGGTTTCTAAACCTGTAATTGTTAATCCGATTCCTGTGGCTTCATTTTCTGCTTTAGATGTTTGTGAAGGTTTGCAAATGAACTTTTCAAATAACTCTAATGTTAGTAACGCAAACGGAGATATTATTGATACGTGGCAATGGGACTTTGGAGATGCAATAGGTGCAGATGTTATTGAGGAACCGTCTTATACGTATGGAGCACCTAGTGTTTATAGTGTTTCGTTAACTGTTACAAGTAATAACGGCTGTATTAATACGGTAGTTAACAATGTTGAAATGTTTGCAGATCCAACAGCAGATTTTAATTTTACAGATGAGTGTGACGGAGTTGCTATTAATTTTATTGATGCATCTAATGGAAATGGAGCTACGATTGATCAGTGGGATTATGACTTTAATAATGATGGTGTTGTAGATTACTCAGGTTCAAATACGAGTTATACTTATCCTACTGCTGGTGATTATGATGTTAATCTTTATATAGAAACGACTGACGGATGTTATAATAACATTGTAAAGCAAATTGAAATATTTCCAAACCCGACATCAATTTTTACAGGCGAAAATGTTTGTGAAAATAACAATGCTTCATTTATAGATAATTCTGTAGGGGATATAAATGCTTGGAATTGGCAATTTGGAAATGGAGGGCTTTCTAACGTCCAAAATCCAAGTGAATTGTATGTTTCTGAAGGTGTCTTTAACGTTAGTTTAACCGTTACTACTACTGATAATTGTGTTAATACTTCAAGTAGTACTGTTGAAATTTATCCAACACCAATTCCTCAATTTATGACTACAAATGTTTGTGATGGAAATGCTGTTACTTTTACCGATTTTAGTTCGGTTTCTAATCAGATTACAACCAATACTATTGATACTTGGGAGTGGGATTATGGAACAACCCCTGTAACTAGTGGAAATGGTCAGTTTGTGTCACATATATATCCTCAAGATGGATCATATACGATTACGCTAGATGTAACAACAAATAATAATTGTACAAACTCTGTGCAAGTACCCGTTACGATTTATCCTAATCCTGTGATAGATTTTACAAGTCCTAATCCAGATGGTTGTACTCCTTGGTGTCCGGATTTCACAAATAATAGTACTATTAATACAGGAACGATATCGACTTATTTATGGGACTTTGGAAATGGAAATGCATCAATAGCAACTGCGCCAAATCAATGTTATGAAAATGAAACTTTGCAAGATGTTTATTTTGATGTAACGCTAACAGCTACGAGTGATTTCGGATGTGTTAGTACTGATACCGAAATAAGTCTAGTAACGGTTTATCCTAAACCTATCGCTGATTTTACAATTGATTATTTAAGTAGAACTATTTATGATCCTATTTTTATTTTTACGAATGCATCATTATTAAACGATTATAATAATTGGGACTTTTCAGGAGTTGGAACATCATCTGATATTGATCCAACATTTACATTTACTAATGAAGACGAGGGTGTATACAATGTATGTTTAGCTATAGAAACAATTCATGGTTGCCAAGATACTTTATGTAAGGAGGTGACAGTTGATGGGTATTCTAACTTATATGTGCCTAATTCATTTACACCTGATGGAGATGGCGTAAATGATACTTTTAAACCGGGAACATTTGGTTTTACTAGTGAAGATTATTCGTTTATGATTTTTGATAGATGGGGCTTGTTAATATATCAGACTGATAATATTAATAATTCTTGGGACGGAACATATAAAGGTCAAAACTCGCAAGTTGATACGTATGTATGGAAGCTCAAAGCTAAAGATAAGTTCAACGGAAAAGATGTTAATGAGATGGGACATGTGAATTTATTGAAATAAAATTTAGTTGAAAACATAACTTTTAGATTTGAAAATTTATAAAGTAAAAAAGTGATTTGTTAGGTGGAGTTAATGGTGTTAATTTCATAGGTGCTAAAGTTGCAATGGATGCAGGTAGTGTAAAAGATATTGCCTACCAAATAAAAGGCGAATTGGACAATCTGTTTTTAATAATAGGCAGTCACGAAGCTTCTAAAGCGATGCTTACCATTATCATTTCCGAAAATTTAGTAAAAGAAAAAGACCTACACGCAGGAAATATCATCAGAGAACTCGCCAAAGAGATTGGAGGAGGAGGTGGGGGGCAACCTTTT
>CAMZLL010000102.1 GCA_947311505.1 uncultured Cryomorphaceae bacterium | reverse complement strand
GTCTAACAGAGTTGCTAGACAATCTGCTACGAAATGAATTAAAATAGTGCAAAGCAACTAGTTAGATAGTTAGGAATAAGGGAATTTTATGCATAATTTCAATACCCAAACTTTGACTTTCCTAAATATCTAAAATCACTCAATATACTTTAGCAATATCTATAATATGATGAGTGTCTGTTGTTTTATGATGTTTAGATTACTTTTGAGATAAATCTCGATAAGACCAACAAACCAAAGTATTAAACAATATAGAACAATCTATTCATGAAAACAAATACGACAGACATCAAACACAACTTTTAGAGACACAAATAGAAATCATGAAAAACAAATAAAGTTTATGGAAACACCTCCCCTGATAGAGGAGGGAAACTAAAAATACCATCCTCCCCACGGAAGACGGTATTTTTGTTTTTCAAAAAATGATTATTTTATTTGGTCTTTAGAAGTCTCCAGATATATGCACCAAGACCCCCTCCAACAATAGGTGCTAGAAAAAATACCCATAGTTGACTCATCGCTACACCACCAGAAAACAATGCTGGACCAAAACTTCTTGCTGGATTCACTGAGGTGTTTGATACGTTTATACTTACCAAATGAATCAACGTCAACGCAAAACCAATAGCTATACCCGCAAATCACTTAGGCGCTTTTTTATCAGTAGCTCAAAAAATAACCAACAAAAATAATGCTGTCATCACGATTTCAGTTACTATCACAGAAACCATCCCATACCCTCCTGGAGAAGCTACTCAGAAACCATTTGCAGCAAGTCCATTTGCTATATCAAAATCAGCCCCTCCGCTCGCTATATAGTATAAAATAGCTGCACCGATAGCTCATCCGATGAGTTGAAAAACAATATACATCACGGTGTCTTTTGCTTTAAGTTTTCCATTTACCCACATAGCAATACTAATTGCAGGATTGATATGACACCCAGAAATAGGTCCGATAGTATATACCATCGCTAAGACAGCCAAACCAAATGCTAGAGAAATTCATAACAATCCAATATCACCACCGGCCAATACTGCTGCTCCACATCACATCAAGACAAGTGTTGCAGTACCAATCATTTCAGCAAGATACTTTTTCATAGAATTATTCATAGGTATAAAAAATAAGAAAAATAAAAAAGAATACATTCTCTGAAAACTTTTTCTTCTCTAAAATATTTATACACAGCACAGAGAAATAGCCTAACTATAGGTATGTTTTCTGAGATTGAAAGAGAAAAATTCTTCAATTGAAATACATTAAAAGAAATGTATAAATTTTCAATCTACTTATTTTTTTGTTCTTTAAAGAAAATATTCATGAATATTTCGCTTTCTCGCATACTAAAAACTGTCATGTCGATACGAAAAAAATCACCGATTTCTCTTGTTATATTAGATATTATTGCATTTTTGGTACTCAACGAAATATGGTCTCGAAACGTTTTTTGATCATGAAATAATATAAAAAGCTCTCTTATGATTGTAGGAGTACTTTTGATATTATTAGCATTTATTATCTCTAGCATTTATAAATCACAGATACCAAAAAATGTAAAACTTGTTAGTTCTTTTGCTATCATTGCGGGGGCTGTTGTTTGGTGGACATTTCTCGCACCAGAACCACCTCCTAGTGAGATCATAAATATGGTGGTTATATGAGGAGTAAGTCTTCTGGGGCTTGTGGGTTTACCTTATTTATTTTCTTCTCGTGAAGATTATTCTATTCATCAACGGGCACTTCTTCTTATCATGCAAGCATTTATTGCATGGGCATTTGCTAGTTTGCTTGCAGGCGGAGTGTCGCTTGCTTTTGCGGCTATTGATTCATTGTTTAGTATACAGATAGCGGGTGAATGGTATGTTACTATATGGATGATGAGTTATATTTTTCTCTGATGAGTAAGTGTATTAGAATGATTTTTTTCTGGAGAACTTGAACCAAAAGTGCTTGGAAATATCCATAAGTGGAAAAAGATACTTGCGCGAGTACTAGGATTTTTGTTATTGATATTTGGTATTATTCTTTATGTATATATGGGTAAAATTATAATTACACAAAACCGACCATCAAATAGTGTTACTCTCTGGGCATTTTTGTATAGTGGATTGGTAATTGTTGCTTCATTGATTTTATTGCCAGTGCGACAGGATGAGGAGCAGAAACTCTATCGTGTTCGTCAATGAATGTATGCAAGCATCTTGCCTATGTGTATCATGATAGCAATGGCTATCTCTCTGAGAATCGAGCAGTATGGAATTACCGTCTCAAGATATCTTGTGCTGGCTTTTCTTGTTTGGTTAATGATAATAAGCGTCTTTATGATCTTTAAAAAACGCCTTCATATTCGATGGCTTTTTGTTTCTCTAATGTGAGTAGGTGTTTTTTCTGTTTTTGCTCGGCCGATGAATGCAAGTTCTATAGCGTATCGTTCACAGGTTTCTAGAATACAAAATATCTTAGAAGAAAGCAAAAATATTGAAACTTCTGGCGTAAAGATTCCACTAAAATGATTGACAGATGAACAAGAAAGGACACTTGCTAATACGATAAAATATATTATAAAAGACTTGGGAAAAGATTTATCTGAAAT
>CAMZLL010000101.1 GCA_947311505.1 uncultured Cryomorphaceae bacterium | reverse complement strand
TTACACTAAACTTGCTGCCACCAACTCCAAGACCAATAAAAAAAGTAAAACTCTTCTGTTGATCAAAAATAATATCATTATCAAATCTGTAACGTGCACCTAAATCTAGTCCATAAATGTTGGTTTTGAAATTTTTCACCAAACTACTATCTATCCCCCAATGAGATAATTTATTATAACCCAAATTGACTACTCCTAAAAATGATTTTGAAATCGGATGATGATAAAATACATGTGCCCCAAACGTAGATGAATTGGCAGCAGAAATATCTTCAGACAAATTCAAATCACCAAAATAATTACTAGATCCTATACCTATACCTACAGCTGGATTCATAGAAAGATACTCATAATTAGAATTTATTTGAGCGGTCGTGTTGATTAAGAAGCCTAAACTGATAAAAGATAAAATTAGTAACTTTTTCATAGTGAAATTGATCTGATTAATTTTTAGATGCTAAATATATGAAAAGTTTTGTTTTTGGTGCAATCGTGTTCATAAATAGTGTCTGGTCGCAATAAAAAAGATTTTTGATTTTGATGTATTTCCGACCAGACACTAAATAGTTTCAAAATGCTAATGTATAGTTCTAACATAAAAAATAATGTAAATCTACCTAGTTATTTGGACGTGACCCTACGGGTCGGGCTATCCACTATATCTCCAAAAGCTCCAAAAAAGCTTTTGGAGGATGCCGTTTCTATCCCTCACGCAAGAAAAAACAAAAATAAGTACACTTAAAATCATCAAGAAAATGATAGACAATTGAAAAAAGGTCTAAATAATTTGCAATTTGATAAATAATGTTATCTTTGTCAACAATTGATTGATACAGTCAATGATATGTTAGATATTTTTAGATTATATAAAGACATGGAGCAGAATAATATTATTCTGTCTTTCAAAGGTGCTATTACTTCAGAACTTCTGACCTCTGTACTCCAAATAATGGAAGCTAAGATGGATGACCTCAATGAGTCAACCAAAACAAAAAGGAAAGTTTTTAACGTATTGGTAGAATGTCTTCAAAATTTATACCATCATATTGATGATTTTGAAGTAACAGGATCAGCTGAAGAAATATCTAAAAAGAAATCAGCCGTATTCTTAATTTCAAGAAATGATGGTTTTTATCGAGTAGTTACGGGTAACTTTTTATTAGATGAAAATGTACCTAAGCTAACTGATCGTATCGATTTAATTAATTCAATGGATAGATCCGAACTGAACGCATTTTATAAATCTGTTTTGAATAACGGAGAAATGAGTGCAAAAGGTGGTGGCGGATTGGGATTCATTGATATCGCAAAAAAATCTAAACAAAAATTAGAATATAACTTTGAAAAAGTGGATGACGTTCATTCATTTTTCACATTAATAGTCAAAATAGAACAATTATAAGCTATGGATAACTTAACAATAGAAGGTTCAGCAAAAACACCAACAGTAGAATTTAAAACAGAAGGTGTATTATTATTAAAAGGAAGATCTATTCCTGAAAATTCAATTGAGTTTTATAAACCTATTCTTGATTGGATTGGAAATTATGGAAATAACGTAAAAGATACCACAGAAGTAAATATACAATTGGAGTATTTCAATACAAGTTCCTCAAAGTGTATCTTAGATGTATTTAAAAAATTAGAAACATTATCTGGTACAAACATTACTATCAATTGGTTTTATGAAGAAGATGATGAAGATATGTTAGAAGCTGGTGAAGACTATCAAGCTATTATTGATATACCATTCAAGATGATTGAGGTTGAAGAACTTTAATAGTATTTTAAAATATTTTAAGGCTGTTCAAACTCTTTTGAACAGCCTTTTTTATGATGTGAAAAATGAAAAAAGTTATAATAGCAATAGACGGGCACTCGGCTTGTGGTAAAAGCACCTTAGCAAAATCTCTTGCAAAAGAATTGAAATATGTATATATAGATTCAGGAGCTATGTATAGAGCCATAACCTTCTACGCACTTCAAAATGATTACATTTTAGAAGACGGAACGGTTTTGAAATCACAACTATTAGATGATCTAAATAAGATTAATATTTCTTTTAATTACAACAGTGTTACAGGCAAATCTGATACATTTCTCAATGGCATAAACGTAGAAGAGGAAATTCGAAAAATGAATGTCTCAAAATCGGTAAGCGCTATAAGTAAACTAAAAGAAGTCCGTACTAAGCTTGTAGATTTTCAACGAAAATTAGGAAAACACAAAGGAGTGGTTATGGACGGTAGAGATATTGGTACAGTTGTATTTCCAGATGCTGAGCTTAAACTTTGGGTTACAGCTAATATAGAGGTTCGTACAGCTAGAAGATACAAGGAGTTGTTAGAAAAAGGACAGCAAATATCTTTAGATGAGGTTCGTGATAATGTTAATTTTAGAGATTTACAAGATAGTAGTAGAAAAGAAAGTCCACTAAAAAGAGCTAACGACTGCAAAGATATTGATAATTCTACATTAAGCAAAAATGAGACGTTGCATCTTGCAGTAGGCTATGCAAACGATGCCATTGTTTCCCATTGATGCGTTATTTTGTAGAAATAGCATTTAAGGGAACTCATTATCATGGGTGGCAAATACAACCCAATGCAAATACGGTTCAAGAGGAAATAAATAAGTCGTTAAAAGTTTATACTCAAGATGAAAACGTTAGCTCAATGGGCTGTGGTAGAACAGATACCGGTGTACATGCTAGTCAGTTTTTTTTTCATTTTGACACTGAGTTAATCCTAAATTTAGAAGATTTTATTTACCGACTAAATATTTTATTGCCCAAAGATATTGCTGTAAGAAACATAAAGCAAGTGGGAGAGGAGTTGCATACTCGATTTTTTGCAACATCAAGAACTTATCAATATCACATAGCGACTACTAAAGATCCATTCGAAGAAGCGTTTCAGTATAAATATTACTATCCATTAGATATGGATTTAATGAATCGAGCTTGCAAATTGTTAATCGGGAAACAAGATTTTTCTTGTTTTAGTAAGTCTAATACTGATACAGTGACAAACATCTGCGACCTTACAAAAGCCGAATGGTGCTTAAAAGAATCAGTTTTAACATTTGAAATAACCGCCAATCGTTTCTTAAGAAATATGGTGAGAGCAATTGTAGGTACTTTGCTAGATGTAGGCAGAGGAAAACTTACTCTCGAAGAATTCAAAACCATTATCGACTCTAGAAACAGAAGCAACGCAGGTACATCTGCACCAGCTAAGGGTTTGTTTTTAGTAGCCGTTTCGTATCCAGAATTTTAATTCACTTTATATATCTTAATTTTTTTGGAATTAAAATTTGGATCTATAATTTCAAGTTCTGTTTGTAATGATGTTTTAAGTTTTTTATACATATCAATATATTGTAATCTTGGAATAGAATCCGCCCAAGCTACATTGAACGTGTGCAGCGTATCCACTTGGTTGTTATTATTGTAGTTGTAAGAAAGTCCGTATGATATCATCTTTATTTTAGGGAATTGAGACTTAATACGTTTACCTATTTCGTCCATTTTTATTTCCGATTGTTTTAATTGTTTTATCTCCGATTCCAATTGGTTTTTGTCAGCTAGAGCCTTCGATAATTGTTCTTGCGTAATGTGTAGCTGCGCATTTACATCTGCATAATTTTGAATATGCGTAAAGTCTTGTTCTTGTTTTTTTAATACAACTTTGGTATCTTCAATGTTGTGAAATTTCAATTTATTTTGCCATTCTTTCTGTTTTTTGTTGCTGACATTAGCACCGTTAGAGTATATTTTTAACACAGATTGCTCGTCATTGTATTCGATTTCGTAAGTGAAGAAAACAGTATCATCAGAAGGTTTTACTACTGTTTCAATAAACGCTTCTACGTTGGACTCAAATATAGACTCCCTGACTATGGTTACGGTCTTATAAATGCTTGGTATTACTATCAATAGCAAGGCGATGTAAATATATATCTTTACTTTTTTTTCTGTTTTTGCATTTACAAATGCTTTTTTTGGAAAGTTTAGAAATCGCAAAAGTAGTACTGTAGAAAGCGCTATAAAAACAGAATTTAATAAGAATAGATAAAATGCACCCAATGCATAGTCCCATTGGTGGGTGGCTAATCCATAGCTTAGTGTACATAGTGGAGGCATCAAAGCAGTGGCAATTGCTACTCCAGGGACTATTGTCATTGCTGCACTTTTGTTTCTCGAAGCGGTAGCTATAATTCCTGCAAAACCACCAAAAAATGCAATGAGTATATCAAAAGCTTGAGGTTTTACTCTTCCCAACAACTCCGATGTGTCTCCTTTTATAGGAGTGAATTTGAAGTATATCCACGCTGTTACTAGACTAACAACTACCATTACACCAAAATATTTCAACCCTTTGATTAATGTTTTAAAATCATTGGTAGCTATTGCCAGACCTACGCCTCTGATAGGTCCCATTAGAGGAGATATAAGCATTGCACCTACAATAACAGCAACCGAATTGAAATTTAAACCCCCCGATGCTACTATGATAGAGCATATCAAAATCCATATAGCAGATCCTTTGACCTCAATATTCGTTTCTATGCTTTTTATAGTTGAAGGGATGTCTATTTCATCGTGTATGGATACGATGTTTTTTATAAAGTTAAAAATTGATTTAGGTATGTTTTTTATATTTTCTTTATCAATTTCTATTTTAGTAGGGTCATTTTTTATCCTATTATCTTCTACTTCTTCCATTTCTAAGTTCTTTATTTAGTAAAATCCTCTGTCGTATCTGCCTGGTTTTCTATATCTATTATGTTCATTCATCTGATAAGACAGGATTAAATTGTCAATTTCTTCCTTTATTTCTTCTTCGGTGGTAAACTCATTAATCGAAGCTCCTTTTTCAATAGCGTAATATATTGCGGTAGGTTGGTTTGAGTAAGTGTTCTTTTTGCATGCTATAATATTCCAACTCACATTGTTATTGTATTTGTTTATAGAACGTTTTTTGTAAAAATGAAACGCTATTATACTGTCTTTGATTGTAGCAGATCTAGTTTCTAAAAATACTAAATCTTCTGTTTTATCCATACTGAAATGATTGTAAATGGCAGACTTAATAAGACTTGTGTCTGTAAAATATTTAGAACTATCTATTTCGTCAATGACATTGTAATATTGCATATAATCAAAGGTTAAGTAGGTGGTGAGCTCGTCTTTAGCCAATTCTTCCCAGTCTGAAACAGGCACTTCAATGTTGTTTTTAACTAAAGAAATTAAGGCGTTCAATTTAAGTTCGGTATCGTTTACTTTTTTGATTTTAGCATATATTTTTCTTACTTTTTCCTCTTTTTTGTACCAAGGGGCAATTATGTATAAGTAGGCTTCTAATTGTGTCTCAAAATATTTAGAGTAATATTTTTCTTTATCATTAAAATTTGAATAGGAGCTTCTATACGAATAGGATGAGTTTAAACCTTTGGTTTCGATAGTTGCCATACTCCTTTTCAACTCTATATTAGCATCATTTATTAGTGACTTTTTATAGGATTTTAATTTTTTAATTTTTAAAATATCTTTGTCAATCAAAGTAGATAACAAGATGAGGTTTTCTTCTTTATATTCGTAATATTGGTTGAGAAACAAAGCTTCTGGGTAAAACTTTGGGCAAAGCTCTAGTGTGTCATAAAATCTATCGTAGATTTTTGTGATGTCTCTTTCGTTTTTCGGGATAGGTGTATTCTCTATCAGAAGCTCTTTGATTATATCATAGGATTGCTCTGTTTCTATGTCGGCAAGAGCTTTCAAACTCGCAATTTGATATGACACAGAATCTTCATTTTTTAAGTAAAGGTCTTTGAGATAGGACACGGAGGTAGGTGTTTCAAATCTTCTCATCAAAACGATTAGGTCTGATTTATCTCTTATGTCTAGATCATATTTCTTAAACAAAGTGTGAAAGTTGTCAATGTAGTGTTTAATTTTAGCTTCATCCTCCTCTTTATACTCTGGCATAAACATATAGTAAAACCCTTTAGTCACTTTCAAGCTATCTTCACTGTCCAGAAATGAATAGAACAGATTTCTTTTATCCTCAAATATATCAAAGGTGGGCAACGTGTCGTTAAATGGCTGAAAACTATCAAACACCGTGTCGCAAAATGGTGATTTTAACGATATTGAATCGGTATAATAGGAGAGTTGGTAAATGTTGTTGGTATATTGTATATGTCTTCTTATTATGAGTTGAGAGGAACTATCGTTTACTAATTTACAATCCATAATGTGCAGACCTCCTTTTGTGAAAGTGACGGTGTCTTTTACATTTAGATTTTCGTTTTCGTTATAAAAGCTCAAGGTTTCAGACCACAGAGAATCTATGTTTTCAAAGGATTTAAATGCCTGAAATCGTCTTCTTTTTACCTTGATGCTTTCTCCGGTGTACTTGGACTCGATTATGCTATTCTGAGATTTAGACTTGATACCAAAGTCTTTTTTGTCTGAGCTATAGCTTCCATATTCATTGTATATCCTCCCTAGAGATTGAGAAGTAGCATCTGGCTTTTTCGGGATCTTAGCAGTGTATAGTAGGCTTGAATCGGTATATTCTTCAAAACTATTTTCATAGTTTCTTTTTGTTATTTGAAATGAATTAAAAAAACGTTCATTGGGTTTTTCGTTTTTAGAGATATGTGCAAGTACGTAATAGTTATTACCTTGTATGATTATTCTAGTATGAAAATAACGTGTTTTATCTTTGTTTTGTAAAGTTGCTTTTAATGCTGGTAATTTATTATACGTAAATAGTTCGCTTGAAATAGAGTCATATTCTAATTCTACTGTTAGGTTTTTCAGTAAAATCTTGAGTTCAAAGTTGTCTTTTTCTAAAAAATCATAATCACTAAAAATTACTTTTCTGGCGATATAGTAATTGTCAGATGCGTCCATAGCTTCAAATTCTAGCCCTGAGCCTCCTTCTGTATAGCCACTTGGCATTCGGTTAAATAAGTTTAATTTGGGTAACTCTATTGAAAAACCTCCTTCAGGTGGTGTTTTCGTTTCCCATTCATTCGTAGGGGTGTAATTAAGTTCTAAACGATCAAAAACGTTACTTTTATTCTTGGAAACATAATCCTTTTTTCCTCCCATTTTAATAATGATTATCTCCATTGGAGTTTGTATTATCAAATGATGTTGGTCGTCACCTTTTCTTGTTTTATTTTGAATGTCAATTGCAGTCCATTCGCCTATTTTTATCTCTTGTTGCGAAATAATATTACCTGGAATGTTTTCATAAATAAGTGTTTCTAAGCGTTTTTTTAATGATTTGCCTTCTTTAGATTTATGAATATAGTCGTAGGTTTTGACTCGTTTAATCCAATAAAATACACCATTAGCCATATCGGGATAAAGTACTGTTTTTATTTTCCCAAAGGAAGGCATGTCGTATAATTTTCCAGCAACTGGTATAGAAATACGTCCATCGTCAGTGGTCTGTGTGGTGTAAGTAACCGGTACAATTATGGGGTCTATTTTTTTGATATACTTTTCGCTTTTCCCTCCAATGATACGCTCCATAGGCTCAAGTTGGTAGCCCATATTCACCAATAAGTCTATAACTCCTACTTCTCCAGGAAGATGTGCAGCACCAACTCCCGTAAAGAGTTGCTTGCCAGATTGTATAATTGAATCCATTTGTTGTGCCATACCTATGTTTCGTTCGTCAATCATATATTTTTGAAATTGACTTCTTCCATTAAGAATGTGGCTGATGGTGTCGATAAGTGTAAGGTTTCCCTCTCTATATGCATTCTCCATTTGATCCATCAAAGAACCGTCTTGTTTTCTTAGCTTTTCGGCAATCTTATCGTACATGTTTTTTTCTTCCTTACTAGCCTTTTCTTCTTTGTCGGTTAGCGGCTCATTGGCTTTTAGTTCCAGCTCATTCACATTTTCAAAGCTTTCCAAAGAAACAATTGTCTTGCCCAGTCTTCTCCCTGTTTGAAAAATATAAAGATCTAAATAGGTGTCTTCTTCTAAGTCTTCTTTTACTCCTTTGGCTCTATATAATAAACCGTTAATCAAGTTCGCATCATCTGAAATGCTACTGGCTAATTCATTGTCGGTAACATTAGAGAATTTAACAGTATTAAAGTATAAGTTTGAATTATTACTCGGCATATAATTATCCTGCACAAGGTCCGTTTCAGAAAGCTGTTGCATCCACTCATCTGGATTGATTTCTAATCCAACCACATCGCAGCTTTCTAGTGCTTCATAAAAGTTGTCGCTCAAATGGAATGCTAATTTTTGACTAACGTGCATTGTACCGTAAAGATAACTTGGTTGGGTAGTTCCATTACCCGTTATTTTCCACAATAAACCATTGTAATCTTTCTGTCCGTAACTAGTTGTCCCAAGTCCAAAAGCTATTAGGGTTAAAAATTGAATATATCTTTTCATATGAATTTGAGGTAGCGATTTATGTTATGCTTGTTAATATCAAGTATAAAGTTAATAGAAATAGTGAGTTTACAATGTTAAAAGTTGATAATTAGGGTTAAATGTTTATCAATGCAGTATCCCCTTCGATAATGTGATACAGTTCTTTTGCCTTGTCTCTGTAGCAAGCGTTAAAATGCCACCATTCTGTTTGAATATTAAAAAACAGACCTTCTTTTAATACGCGTCTTAATAAAATCCGATTGTCAACCTGTTGTTGAGTCAAAATATGGTCTTTTAACATTGATTTTTCTTTCGAAGGCCAAGCTTTTACACCTATATAATCATAAGGAGTGCCCATGTCGAGCTCCTGCCCCGTGGTTTTGTCAACTATCGTAATATCTACTGCTGCACCAAAGTTATGCAAAGAACCTCTTTTAGGATTGCTTACAAATTTTGTTTTTTCGTGAATTGGCATATCTAAGATGTCCCACATGTATTGTTGAATCAATCTCGGACGCAAACCATCAAATAACAAGAGCGAAAGCGAAGAATTTATAGTCTGTAGTTTTTGTTGGCTCAATACCAAACGAGCTGCTACGTCTGGTTGTAAATAACAGTTTTCTAAACAGCCATATACATCTTTGTGCATAAAGTTATCTTCGGTACTGTACATTAATTTTACCCAAATACTAGAGTCTATTGTTTGTATATTTATCAAGCCTTGGTTCAGGAGGTAAGTGTCCCATTGACATGAAAATGTAGGTTTTTCAAATGGTGCAACCTTCTGTGTGTCAGGCAAAATTAATGTTGAAGGTAATGTGGTGTCGTTATCAATTTGTTTGGGTAATGTGTTTCTCTTTGGTGTTTCTGATGCGGAGTTGCAACTAAAAATAAAAAATAAAAGATAAAAATAAAGAAAAAAGTTTCGCATATAAATGATATGTTATTAGGTGATAAAAGTAACCTATTTTTATGTTTGCTTTTCAGATTATTCGATTATTTTTGAACTATGAAATCAATTGGAAAAAAGTACTTATTTTTTTGCGTTTTATTTTTAGGGACGTTAATAGCAGTCAATGTGTTTGGTCAAGAACATAGCCATAAGTGGTACAATAGTAAGGGGAAGAAGTCTAAATTTAAAAAAATGATAAAAGCTTGTCAAGATGCTGATATTGTTTTGTTTGGAGAGCAACATAATAGTGCTATTTCGCATTGGGTGCAATTGGAATTGCTAAAATCTATGAACGGAACTAGGAGTTTGGTTTTGGGGGCAGAAATGTTAGAATCAGATAATCAAAAGGAATTGAATGATTTTTTGAACGGTAAAATTGACTATGAAGCTTTTGATTCGTTAGCTCGGTTGTGGCCTAACTTTAAAACTGATTATGCTCCTTTGGTTGGTTTTGCAAAAGAACATCAATTGACTTTTGTTGCCGATAATGTACCTAGGAGATATGCCAAAATGATTTATTACAATGGGTTTGAAGCATTAGATTCATTGCCTGATAATGAGAAGTCATATATTGCTCCGTTACCTATAAAATATGACGCTTCATTGCCTGGTTATGCAGAGATGAAAGCGATGATGGGAGGTCATGGGGGCGATAATTTACCAAAATCCCAGGCGATTAAAGATGCAGCTATGGCTCATTTTATTTTCGACAATTGGAAAAAAGGTACATTGTTTATTCATTTCAATGGAGCGTATCATTCTAATAATTATGAAGGAATTTATTGGTATTTGAAACTATTAAATCCTGATTTGAAAATAGTAACCATTAGTACAGAAATACAAAAAAACATCAACAAATTAAATCCTGATTCTAAAGGGTTGGCAGACTTTATCATCGTGGTTGATGAGGATGTGACAACAACCTATTAAGTTGAAATCTTTTGTGAGCCTTATCGATTGCTGTAGTAGATACGTACTAGGGTTGGCAATTTCTTAAGAATGTAGAATACCTTTACTGGATGTTGGTAAGCGATGTAGGTAGGGTTAAAAAAAATAGAAATAATCCTTGTTTTGTATTTATTAATCGTAATATTGCAATGAAGTAAAATTATGGGTGTAACAAAGACTAATCTATTTACAGAAGATCAAAATAAAATAGCTGCTTTTGCTAAGGCGTTTGCGCATCCAGCACGAGTGGCTATATTGCAAAAGTTAAAGGAAATAAATTCTTGTTATAATGGTGATTTAGTTGTAGATTTGGGTTTGGCTCAAGCGACTATTAGTCAGCATCTTAAAGCCTTAAAGGAGGTTGGGGTGATAAAAGGAACAATCTCAGGTACTTCGGTGAGTTATTGCATAGATCCTATAGTTTGGAAAGAATTAAATGAAGAAATGAATAGCTTATTTAGCCTTGATTTTGGATGTGGTTCTGAAGATTGTTGTTAGAAATAAAAAATACAAAAAATGAAATTATCAAAAGTAAAAGACAGTTTAAAAACGTTAAAAACAATTGGGTTTAAATTGCCTGATGGAAGATTTGTGCCTCCCTATTTTCATGTTACAGAAGTAGGAGTAGTAACAAAAGATTTTATAGATTGCGGTGGCACTGTGCGTTCTGAAAGGAAGGTGAATTTTCAGCTTTGGGAATCTACAGATTATGATCATAGATTGCATCCAGAAAAATTATTGGCAATTATTGAGCTTTCGGAAAAGGTTTTGAATATTGGAGATTACGAGATTGAAGTAGAATATCAAGGTCCAACAATTGGGAAATATGGAATGGAATTCGATGGGGAGAGCTTTCTTTTAACTTCTAAACTTACAGCGTGTTTGGCAGAAGATGCCAGTTCTTGCGGTAGTCCTCAAGAAAAAGCTAAAGTAAAATTATCTGACCTCAATACTAAGACTGAAGATAGTTGTTGTACTCCTGGTGGCGGGTGTTGTTAGATAGTCGAGTAGTATGATATCCAAACAGTTACAGGCGTATGTACAGAGTTGTATCGCTAATGTAGGTTCGATAAGTTCAAGTCGGAAAGAAAAGTTACAGTTTTTGATTGATTTTATATCTTCAAAGAAAGATGCGAGTAAATGCAATCTAATATTCATTTGCACTCATAATTCGAGGCGAAGTCATTTGGCTCAGGTTTGGGCTCAAGTGGCAAGTCATTATTATGGATTTTATCAAGTTTTTTGTTATTCGGGAGGTACAGAAGCAACAGAGTTATTTCATTCCTCGGCTACAGCCTTGGAGCAAGCAGGACTGGCAGTAGTGAAACTGTCACCACCACCTAATCCAGTCTATAGTATTAAGTACGCCAGAAACAGACCTGCAGTTATTTGTTTTTCCAAGACCTATTCAGATTTTTTCAATCCACAGTCAGATTTTGGAGCAGTAATGACTTGTAATAATGCAGATCAGAATTGTCCTGTAATTCCCAATTGTGGAACACGAATTTCATTGCCCTATTTCAATCCTAAGGAGTATGATAATACGTCATTACAAGAAGGGAAGTATGCGGAACGGAGCTTTGAGATTGCAACCGAAATGTTTTATGTTTTTTCAAAAATTAAATAGCGATTAAAATGAATGAGGAATTAAAAATTGGTTTTTTTGAAAAATACCTTACCGTATGGGTGTTGTTGTGTATCGTTGGAGGTATTGGATTGGGGTATGTTTCTGGAGATTCTATAAAGTTTTTAAGTGAATGGGAGATGGGTACTGTAAATGTTCCAGTTGCCATTCTGGTTTGGTTAATGATCTACCCAATGATGGTGCAAATTGATTTTTCTTCAATCAAAAATGTGTCAAGTAATTGGAAGGGTCTTGGGCTAACGGTTGTAGTTAATTGGCTTGTAAAGCCTTTTACAATGGCTCTTTTTGGCTATGTTTTCTTTTTTAAATTGTATCAAGCCTGGATTACACCAGAGGATGCAGAGCAATATTTGGCGGGTGCTATCTTGTTAGGTGCTGCTCCTTGCACGGCTATGGTTTTTGTTTGGTCATACCTTACCAAAGGGGATGCTAATTACACTTTAATTCAGGTTTCCATTAATGATTTGATTTTACTCATTGCATTTATTCCTATTATCGGATTTTTGTTTGCTATGTTTGGAATTAGCTTTGCTGATGCAAGCGGTAACTCGGTTGGTATTCCCTACGAAACGTTAGTGACTTCCGTGATTGTATTCGTGGTCATACCGTTAGTTGCAGGTTATGCTACCAATCAGATTTTGAGAAATTCAAAAGGGGAGGAGTGGTTTGAAAATGTGTTTTTGAAAATGTTAAAACCAATATCTATACTAGCGTTATTGTTAACTTTGGTATTGATATTTGCGTTTCAAGGCGAGACTATTTTAAATAATCCGTTGGCAATAGTATTAATTGCTATTCCGTTGATCATTCAAACGTATTTTATATTCTTTGTGAGTTGGTACACCGGAAAAGCATTGCGTTTTAAGTACAATGTAAATGCACCGTCAGCGATGATTGGAGCAAGTAATTTCTTTGAGTTAGCTGTAGCAGTTGCTATTGCGTTGTTTGGGTTAAATTCTGGAGCTTCACTTACTACAGTTGTAGGAGTGCTAATAGAGGTTCCTGTTATGTTGTCGTTAGTCGCTTTCGTTAATAAGAGAAGATATTGAAATCGGGTGTTGATACAATTGGTAACTGGTTAACTTATCAATTTCTTATATGCCCAAAGTCCTTTAATCTTTTTGTACAATTCTGTTGCTTCTCTAAAATCTAAATTTTGTTGCCCGTCTGAGAATGCTACTTGCGGTTGCTTGTGAACCTCTATAATGACACCATCAGCGCCAGCTATAATAGATGCTAAAGCTACGTTGCCTACATGTTTTCTGATGCCTACTCCGTGAGAAGGGTCTGCAATGACTGGTAGGTGCGATTTTTCTTTTAGGATACTTATTGCATTGATGTCAAATGTGTTTCTGTAAGCGTTTTCATAAGTCCTGATACCTCTTTCGCAAAGTAATATCTTTTCATTACCATTGGAGAAAATATATTCAGCAGCTTGCAATTGTTCTTCTATAGTTCCTGAGATTCCTCTTTTGAGCATTACGGGTTTGTCTATTTCTCCAAGAGCGTCTAATAAATTGAAGTTTTGGGAGTTGCGTGCTCCTACTTGATATATATCGACATAGTCTATCATGTCTTCGATTTGCGAACTTTGCATCACTTCTGTAATGATTTTGATGCCATTGCTTTTGCATTCGCTATAGAAATCTTTGAGCCCATCTATACCTAATCCTCTAAAGCTATATGGGGAACTTCTAGGTTTGTAAACCCCACCACGCATTATTTTTATATTGTTTTCTTTTAAATGTGCTACGGTTTCTAGTATATTTTCTTCCCCTTCTATAGAGCAAGGTCCTGCCATTATTGCGGGTTCGTTACCTCCAATAATTACTCCATCGCCTAGGTCAATGATACTGTTGTCTAGCTTCCATTTTTTGGAAACTAATTTGTAATTATCACTTACTCTGTGTAGGTCTGTAATGCTGTCAAATTTTGAAAACAAACGCATATCTGGATAGTTTTTTCCTACAGCAATGATGTATTTTCCAAACTGTGTTTGAACAAATGAAGGAGATAGTTTTTGTGTTTTTAAGAAGTTGTTAATCTCTTCTATTTGTGTTTTTGTTGAGTTGTTTTTTAATTGGATTATCATTTGTTATTGTTTTGTTAATCAGTGTTTAAAATTAAAGTAACTAAATGTTTTATTTAATATTGTCTATGAAGTATTTTGCTTCTTCATTTGGCGTTTTAGAACCTAATGTTTTTAAGAATGCTGTGCCAATAATAGCGCCATCAAGATAGGAGCAGGCCGTTTGATAACTCTTTTTATCACGGATTCCAAAACCTACAATTTTAGGTGTTGAAGATTCTATTTTAGATATTTTAGTGAGGTAGTGCTCTAGGTCATTATTCTTTTCGATGGCACTACCGGTAATGCTGTTGTCAGAAACTACATACAAAAATGCAGAACTTTGTAGGGCTAATTTTGTTGCCCTTTCTAGCGGAGTAGTTGGTGTTACTAAAAAGGAAATTGTCATGTCGTATTTAGCAAATAATGCAAGATAATCACGCTCATACTCTTCAGCGGGTAAATCTGGAATGATTACAGCGTCAATTCCAGACTCTTGACATCTTTTACAGAACGTTTCAGGACCTATTTTGAGCATTTGATTATAATATCCCATAAACACCATCGGAAGCGATGTAGTGTCTCGTATGTCTTTTGCAAGTTGAAAGTATTGGTCGAAATTCATTCCGTTTTTCAAAGCAACCTCACTTGTAAATTGTATCGTAGGACCATCTGCAAGGGGGTCTGAGAAAGGCATTCCAAGTTCTATGAAATCTACGGCAGTCTTATCAAGCATTTGCGCAACTTCCAATGTTTTAGATACACTAGGATAGCCAGCAGAAAGATAGATGCTCAATAAATCTGTTGATTTTTGATTGAATAGTTGTTTTAATTTGTTCATTTCTTTTATTCGTATTTCGTCTTAAGTTATTCGTACTTTATTATTTTTTGTCTAAAGTCTAAAGTCTAAAGTCTAAAGTTTTCCAGTCTTTCAATCTATCCTTTTCATTCTTTCAATATAGGTCGCCAAATCCTTATCACCTCTTCCTGATAGGTTGATGACAACAGATTCATTGGGTTTAAATGTGTGTTTGTCAAGAACAGCTAAAGCATGAGATGATTCTAGTGCAGGTAAAATACCTTCTCTTTTAGTAATATTAAAAGCGGCTGTTAGCGCTTCTTTGTCAGTAATGGAATGAAGTGTTGCGAGTTTGTTGTCAATCAAATAAGCGTGCAAAGGACCTATGCCTGGGTAATCCAATCCTGCGGAAATAGAGTAGGGTTCAATGATTTGCCCATTGTCGTCTTGCATCAGTAGTGTTTTACTCCCGTGAATGATTCCAAAAGTTCCTAGTACCCCTGTCGCAGCAGTTTGGTTGGTGTCAATTCCCATTCCAGATGCCTCTGCTATGTGTAGCGTAACGTTATTGTTGTCTAGGTAATGGTAAAAAGCACCTGCGGCATTGCTTCCTCCTCCTACACAAGCTATGATGTGATCTGGGGTTTCTGAACCTGTTTTTTCTTTCAACTGCCATTTCATTTCTTCAGAGATGATGGATTGAAATTGAGCAACCATTTCGGGGTATGGAGCAGGACCTACAACTGATCCAATCAAGTAATAAGTATCCGTAGGATGGTTAATCCAGTCTCTAATGGCTTCGTTGGTAGCATCTTTTAAGGTTTTACTTCCGCTTGTAGCAGGGATAACTGTCGCTCCAAGCATTTTCATTCTCGATACGTTAGGAGCTTGTCTAGCAATGTCCACCTCGCCCATATATACAAAGCATTCTAAATCCATCAATGCACATACGGTTGCAGTAGCTACACCATGTTGTCCTGCACCTGTTTCGGCAATGATTCTCTTTTTGCCAAGCTTCTTAGCAAGTAATATTTGACCTATGGTGTTGTTTATTTTGTGTGCTCCTGTGTGGTTGAGGTCTTCTCGTTTTAGGTAAATATTGGTGTTGTATTGTGCGCTTAGTCTCTTTGCGTAGGTAAGAGGTGTTGGTCTTCCTACGTAGTCTTTGAGGAGCTCTTTGAATTCCTTTTGAAAGTCATCGGAGTCAATGATGGTTTGATAATTTTTTTCAAGTTCAGCTACATTGGCGTAGAGTAATTCTGGAATATATGCGCCACCAAACTTTCCATAAAATCCATTTTCGTATGCTGTTATTTTTTTCATTTTCTTGTTTTATAATGTCTTTAACGTTCTTAAAAATGCCTTTACTTTAGTTAGGTCTTTTATGCCTGGTGAGGTTTCAAATTTACTATTAATATCAAGATATTTACATCTTGGATGATGTAGGTTTTTTATCTTAGCTACATTTTTCAAGCTTAAACCTCCGCTTAATATGAAGTTAGTATTTAGTTGGTAATCATCAAGTAGTGTCCAGTTATAAGTAATTCCGTTCCCCCCCTTTCTTTTCCTTTGTAGTCAAATAGGAAAAAGTCAACAGTAGGTTCGTAAGGTTTTAAGGTTTCAAATTCGTAGCTATCTTTGATGCCTATTGCTTTGAAAATAGTGTAGCCAAGTTTTTTGTATTGAGCACAAATTTGAGGAGATTCAGAACCATGTAGTTGTAAAGTTTTGCAATTT
>CAMZLL010000100.1 GCA_947311505.1 uncultured Cryomorphaceae bacterium | reverse complement strand
GGTTAGGTACCAACTGCAACGGTTAATTGAATTTTTTTGGTTTATTTTTTTAATTTACTACCTAGTAGTTTTAGCTTTACAATATCTTTTTTGCCTAGTAATTTCCCTGCTATAGCATTACCCGCATTGGAATATCCATCAATAAAAAAAGAAGAAAATAACCAAATTTGTATGCCAAACGAATAGGCAGCTATTGCTGCTTCTCCATAATTAGCGGCATATCTTAGGGCAAGGATAAAAGTAAGGTTCAAAGCCATTGTACGGAGTAGCATATTCCAAGTAATATGGAGCATTTGCTTGAAATGTGGGTTTAGTTTGTTAGTTAGCTTTAAAGTGAATGGCGTTTTACGAATCAAAAAGTAAAACGAAATGAGAATCATTGTCAGCTGTGCCAGTACACTTGCCCAGGCAACGCCTTGCACACCGTAAGAGGGGATAATCCACCATCCATTTACCAATGTCAAATCCAATACTACATTGACTATTGCTCCTGAAAAACCAGCGTACATAGCATAAGTCGTATTTTGATAGCCTCTAAATACACCAAACAAACCTGCCGATAGTAGCGATAGCGGTAAGCCTATAGCTCTAATTTCGTAGTATTGCCTTGAGAAAGAAATTACGCTGGGATTACTTTCTTCAAAGAGAAACGTGCAAATGTCTATGTAAAAAAAGCCTGATAAACTGCCAAATAAAATACCTAGAAAAACGGAGAACACCAAAGCTTGTGGAACCAAGGAAAGAATCTCTTGAATTTTATTTTTGTCCAAATTTTGACTTACCAATGATGAAACGGCTGTTCTAATTTGAGCCAATCCCCAGATTAGAGTTGAGATTAAACCAGCTGCAAGACCTATTCCTGCTTGAGCCTCCGTAGGCGAATATTCCATCTGACCAATTACAGCAGTATCTATAAGCCCAATCAATGGCTCGATAATGTTGTATAGTATCGCAGGAACAGCTAGTTTATTTATCTCTTTGATGTCTAACAAGCTAGTTCTTTTTTAGCAATTGCGTGGTTATGATATTCAGTTTAGATGTTAAGGCGTCATTGTTTAATTTTTGAGCAATTTTTTTATGGATTTCTAAATAATCAACCTGCAACGAGGTTACTTTTTCCATAGCGGTGATTAAGGCGGTTGTATCGTCTTTTTCAAAAGTAAATCCATTAGTGCCATTGTTGATAAACTGCTCAGGACCACCACACTTGCTGCTGATGACAGGGACACCAGATAGTAATGATTCAGCTGTTATCATCGAATACGTCTCAAAATAACTGTTTACAATCAAAGCATCGCTTTTAGGGAGGTACTCCAAAACAAAATCATTATCTTGTCTCCCAAGAAATGAAACATTATCTAAAATGCTCAGTGTGCCAACGAGCTTTTGGAGTTTTTCCCTATCTATCCCATCACCAATAATATGTAACTCGTGATTTTTAAATTTCGATAAGTGTTTTTGAAATGCATATAGTACTCCAGATACGTTTTTTATAGAATCTACCAAGTCGGCAACGATTAAGAAAAGGAAGTCTTTGTTTTGTTGCTTTTTTATTTTTTTGAATTCAATTACGTTCTCGATTATAGAAATAGATGTGCCTACTCCTTTTGAATGAAGGTATTCTTTTATCTTTGGACTTACGCACAATATTTGATTGCATTTATTGAGTAATGAAATTCGTTTGGATTGTTTTCGGGAACTAAGTTTTTCAAATCTTCCATCAATATAGCCTGACCAATGTTCGGTGAGTAGGATAGGTATATCTTCAAAATATTTAGTTGCTATTGTGATGCTTTTTTCTGCTATATGGCAATGAATAAGATCAGGAGCAAATTTTAAATCTAAAAACAAATTAAAAATCTGATTGATACAAGCAATATAGTTTCTATAATTTCTAAATTTTTTACCTTTTTTTGTTGGGTAGTATCCTAATATTACTGTTGTTCCACTTTGTTTGGTGATGTTTACCGACACTTTTGATGCTTTTTCGTGAGGAGTTAAAGCAATTACCACATTTTCTGCAAAAGAATGACATTGAAAAATATGTTTTTGGACAAAAATACCCAATTGATTGTCAAATGAATTGGGAAACCAAGTTGTAATGTGAAGTATCTTTTTTTTAGCCATTTAAAAAATCATTGTGGATGAAATTAATAGATTAGTTAGAGTTAATCTGCTGAATGCAAACCTACAAAATTAGAGGTCAATTTTGATGTATTTAAGTTTTATTCTTTCATGTAATGTTATATATTTAGAAATGCCTTTTAATTACAAAATTACGATTCGTATTAATTTTGCAATTCTTTTAGATTTTCAACTTTGTTTCTCTCCAAATAAGCGTCTATGGTTTCAAAATGCTCAATGATACGTTTGTTTTTAAATTCAAATACTTTTTGGGATAAGCCCCTTAAAAAATCTCGATCGTGAGAAACTAAAATTAAAGTGCCATCAAAATCCATCAAAGCTTCTTTTAGCACATCTTTAGATTTCAAATCTAAGTGATTGGTAGGTTCATCAAGAATGAGTAAATTAACTGGCTCTAAGAGTAGTTTGACCATTGCTAGTCGAGTACGTTCCCCCCCAGATAGGACTTTTACTTTTTTGTCAATCTCATCACCACTAAACATAAAACCTCCAAGTATTGATTTTATTTGTGTACGTACATCTCCTTTGGCAACTTCATCTACTGTCTGAAAAATAGTCAAATCAGGATCCAACAAAGAGGCTTGATTTTGAGCAAAATAACCTACTTTGACATTGTGTCCCAATTCGCACTTCCCTTCGAAGTCAATTTCCCCAAGAATGGATTTAATCATTGTAGATTTTCCTTCGCCATTCCTGCCTACAAAAGATACTTTTTCGCCTCGCTCTATTGCAAAAGACACCTCTTTGAATACTTGGTGTTGGTCATAGCTTTTGGACAGATTGGTTACTCTTACTGGATAATCTCCCGAACGTATTGAGGGAGGAAACTTAAGTTTCAGCGCAGTTGTGTCGAGTTCATCTATTTCTATAATATTTAGTTTTTCTAGCATTCGTTCTCTCGAAGACACTTGATTGGTTTTAGAGTAAGTACCTTTAAAACGATCAATAAAAGCTTGATTATCAGCTATCATTTTTTGTTGCTCTTTATATGCTTTTATTTGGTGTACTCTTCGGTCTGCTCTCAACTGTAAATAATGGGTGTAATTAGCCTTGTAGTCATATATTCTTCCCATGGTTACTTCTATGGTTCTATTAGTAATGTTGTCTATAAAGGCTCTATCGTGAGAAATTACTACTACAGCTTTTGCTTTGTTGATTAAAAAATCTTCTAACCAAAGTACCGAGTTGATATCTATGTGATTGGTTGGTTCATCTAGCAAAATTAAATCTGGCTTTTGTAAGAGTATTTTTGCTAATTCTATTCGCATTCTCCAACCACCACTAAATTCACTTGTTGGTCTATGAAAATCTTCTCTTTTAAAACCAAGACCTTTTAGTGCGTGTTCTACTTCTGCATCATAGTTGATCTCTTCAATGCTATAATACTTCTCGCCCAAATCCGTGACTTTCTCAATGATTTTCATGTAGTCTTCTGAATCGTAGTCAGTACGTGTTTCGAGTTCTTTGTTGAGACGTGCCATTTCGTCTCGCATTTCAAATATTTGCCCATACGCTTTGGAGGCTTCTTCAAATACAGTACAGTCATCATCTGTTAGTAAGTGTTGCGGTAAGTAGGCAATAACAGCTTCTTTGGGTGCACGAATGTGTCCTTTATTTGGTTTTAATTGTCCGGCTATGATTTTCATCATTGTAGATTTACCTGCACCATTTTTTCCCATTAGTGCTATCTTATCGTTTTCATTTATTGAAAATGAAACATCGCTAAAAAGCGTTTTACCACTAAATTCTACTCCTATTTGATCTACTGAAACCATACTGTTTATAAATTCGTTTTAAGTTATGAATTTTTCAATTCTGATTACTAATATATTTCTTTGCCATTAAGATAGCTCATCTTGAATATGAAAAATCTAAGGTATTAAATAAAACGAATTTTTATCTAAAATTAGATTTAATTGTGGTATAAATTCCTTTTTTTTTATATCCAGTAATGGTATAATACAATGAAGTCAGATTGTTTTTTATCTTTGTTCCCGTGGGGTTTTCAGAATTTCTCAAATACTACTTCAAATTTTTTATGTATCCTTGAGAAGCTCTGATAAATTGATTAGTAAGGAGCTTTTAAACAGGTTCATAAATAATAGTCAAGATGAAGCTGCAAAAAGTTAAGATTGCTGAATTTTTGAAAATTTAATTAAAAATAAAAAGCCAATGTCATTTGATCCGTATAGTTTGGATTTGCCAATCACTGAAGTAATAGCAGAGATACAAGATAAATTAAAGAATAACAATACTTTAATATTGAATGCACCTCCAGGAGCAGGGAAAAGCACTTTACTTCCTTTGGCTCTGTATCAAGAAGATTGGCTTAAAAATCAAAAAATAATAATGCTTGAGCCAAGACGATTGGCAGCCAAAACTATTGCGCAAAGATTAGCATCATTGTTAGGCGAAAAAGTAGGCGAAACAATAGGATATCGAATTCGTTTTGACACTAAAGTGAGTGAGAATACAAAGTTAGAGGTCGTTACCGAAGGTATATTAACTAGAATGCTGCAATCTGACAATGAGCTTGAAGGAGTTGGAATGGTTATTTTTGATGAGTATCACGAACGTAGTATTCATGCAGATTTGGCAATGGCTCTTTCCAGAGAAACACAAAATGTGCTACGACCAGATTTACGAATATTGATCATGTCAGCAACTTTAAATACTCCTGAATTGGTAGCTCTTTTGGATGCTCCATTTATAAGAAGTGAGGGGAGGCAATACCCTATTGATCTAATATATAGCAACCTGAGTGATGAACGAATGATGTCCGAAACTACCGCACAGGTGGTGTTGAAAGCGCTCAAAGAAAAAGAAGGAGATGTGTTGGTCTTCTTACCGGGGCAAAGAGAAATTGCTAATTGTGCAGCTATTGTTAGACAGCAAACTAAAAATATAGCAGTGCACGAACTGTATGGCAAACTTCCTTTCTCAAAACAACAAGCTGCTATCAATCCAAGTAAAAATGGGCAAAGAAAAGTAGTAATTGCTACAGCCATTGCTGAGACGAGTTTGACCATAAAAGGAGTTTCTATTGTGGTAGATTCTGGGTTTGGAAGAATGGCTAAATTTGATTCTAAAACGGGGTTGTCAGGATTGGTAACGGTTCAAATATCAAAAGATTCTGCCGATCAAAGAGCGGGTAGAGCAGGGAGATTGGCGCCAGGTACTTGTTATCGTATGTGGAGCAAAGGGAAGCATGCACAGTTAAAACCACATCGCATTCCTGAAATAATGGAAGCGGATTTGACCTCCTTAGTATTG
This sequence comes from uncultured Cryomorphaceae bacterium, assembly GCA_947311505.1. Lineage (GTDB taxonomy): Bacteria > Bacteroidota > Bacteroidia > Flavobacteriales_D > Parvicellaceae > Parvicella. The sequence goes on along the minus strand of CAMZLL010000100.1, from coordinate 8,217 downwards.
GATTTAGCCCATTGGGGGATTAATGATGTCAATCAATTGACATGGCTTTCTCCTCCTCCAAATTTTGCCATACTTCAAGCTAAGAGTTTATTAGAGGATTTGAATGCTGTGGTTAACGGAAAAATTACTACGCATGGTAGCAAAATGCAAAAACTTCCCTGCCACCCAAGAATTGCCCATTTACTATTGATGGCAGATGCACAAGGTCTTACTGCATTGGCTACAGATATAGCCGCTATTCTTGAAGAAAGAGATCCGCTGCCTCGTGATGCTGGTATAGATATTAATCTTAGAATTGAAGGATTGAGAAGGTATCGTTCTTTGGGAAATACTAAAGGTAATTTTTCTAGAATAGATAAAATAGCTGGGCAATATCGTAAAATGATGGAGGTTGAAATTGATAATTCACCTATTGATGATTACGAAACTGGAATGTTGCTTGTGCATGCTTATCCCGAGAGAATAGCATTTGCTCGTCCGGGAAATAATGCGCAATATCAGTTGGCAAATGGAAAATACGCTATGATGAGCCACAAAGATGAACTTGCTTGCGAATCTTGGTTGGCAATTGCACACTTAAATGCTTCGTCTGGAACAGGTCGGATATTTTTAGCGTCACCGTTAAATCCCGTTGACTTGCGTCCTTTTGTGAAAACGATAGATACTTGCACTTGGAATACCAAATGGGGTGGAGTAGTAGCCACGCGAGACACCAGAATCGGAAGCATTGTTTTAAAATCTGAGCCTTTGCCCGATCCTGAAAAAGAAGTAATAATTGCTGCCATCAGCAAGGCACTAATAAAAGAGGGCGAGCATTTGTTGAATTTTGATAAAAAAGTACAACAATGGCAATACAGAATAGAAACACTCAGAAAATGGTACCCAAAAGAAAATTGGCCCAATGTGAGCATCGCCAATCTTTTGCAAACCAACTCAGAATGGTTATTGCCTTATTTAGCAAGTGTTAAAAAACCTGAAGATCTAAAAAAGATTGATTTAAGCAAGGTCTTGGAACATAGTTTGGATTTTGAACAGCAACAGCAATTAACTATTTTAGCTCCAAAACAAATAAAAGTGCCTAGCGGATCTAATATTCAATTGGAATACCAAAAGAATGGATCTGTACCTATTTTAGCGGTTCGTATTCAAGAAATGTTTGGATTAGAAGAAACTCCAACGATTAATAATGGAAAAACAGCGGTTTTGCTGCATCTTTTGTCGCCAGGTTTCAAGCCAGTTCAAATTACTTCTGATTTACGTAGCTTTTGGTCAACTACTTATTTTGAGGTGAGAAAAGAGTTGAGAATAAAGTATCGAAAACACGCTTGGCCAGAAGATCCTTCAAGCGAACCTGCTGTTGTTGGTGCTAAAAGAAAGAAAAAGAAATAGTATAAGCTCCATTTTTTTTTTACATTAAAATAATAATTCCCCCCCCATCCATTCGATAAGCTATTTGGTTTGGGTATATTTGCACACATGAGCGAAGTGAACGGAAAAGCTTGGGATGGAAAAGTGTTAAAAAGAGTTTTTAGCTACACCAAACCATACAAAACGAAAGTAGTTGTCATATTGGTCGCTATTATGGTCTTGGCATGGTTGAGTCCTTTTCGGGTGTCGTTGATTGGAGATTTAGTTACTGATTATATACAAAAAGGCGATGCAGAGGGGTTGCTAATGATGACACTTGTCATTATTGGATTGTTATTAGTTGAGGTTGTCATTCAGTTTGTGGAGGTATATCTTACCAATATCATAGGTCAGAATGTAATTAAAGATTTGCGAGTCAATTTGTTTAGTCACATTACTAAGCTGCGTTTAAAATATTTTGACAACAACCCGATAGGTATGCTCGTTACTCGTTCTGTTAGTGATATGGAAACCATTACCCAGATTTTTACACAAGGCTTGTTTTCTATTTTTGGCGATATTCTAAAGCTGACCATTACATTAGGTTTTATGCTTTTTCTCAATTGGCAATTGACGTTGTTGGTGATTTTGCCCATTCCAATTTTAATATTTGCCACCAAAATTTTCAAAAACGCCATTAAAAAATCATTTCAAGATGTGCGAGTGCAAGTTTCTGAACTCAATACCTTTGTGCAAGAACGAATTACGGGAATGTCATTGGTGAAGATTTTTAATAGAGAAAAAATAGAAGCCAATCGTTTTGAGGTAATCAATGACAAACATAAGAAAGCGCATATAAAATCCATTTGGGCGTATTCGATATTCTTTCCCGTAGTTGAAATTTTAAGTGCTTTGTCTCTAGGAATGCTAGCCTTGTATGTTATTTACCAAGGAGGACAAGCCAAATCTGATTTTGCCAAGTTGGCAGGAGATCTCACCGCATTCATTATATATATTGGTATGTTTTATAGACCTATCAGGCAATTGGCAGATCGATTCAATACTTTGCAAATGGGAATGGTAGGTGCAGAACGTGTTTTCAAAGTGATGGATACCGAAGAAAGCATTGTAGATGAAGGTACTATTTCTAAAATGAATTTTGAAGGAAATATTACGTTCTCCAATGTTGATTTTGCCTATAACGAACCTACGTATGTTTTAAGAAACTTAAACTTTGAAGTAAAAGCAGGAGAAACCGTTGCATTTGTGGGGGCAACTGGAGCAGGTAAATCTTCGATTATTAATTTGTTGAGTCGTTTTTATGAGTTTCAAAACGGGGAAATAATCATTGATGAAAAAAATATAAAAGACATTCAACTTCAGCTTTTGCGTAGCAATATAGCAGTAGTATTGCAAGATGTGTTTTTATATAGCGATACTATTTTTAATAATATAACTTTAGGGAACGAGAACATTTCAAAAGAACAAGTTATTGAAGCTTCAAAATTGGTAGGAGCGCATGCATTTATAAGTAGTTTGCCAGGAGGATATGATTTTGATGTAAAAGAACGAGGGGGATTAATTTCGGTTGGGCAGCGACAGTTGATTTCTTTCATTAGGGCGTATGTGTACAGTCCTAAAATCTTAATTTTAGACGAAGCTACGTCTTCTGTAGATACCGAATCTGAAATTTTAATTCAAACAGCCATTGAGAAATTAACCAAAGGACGAACTTCAATAATTATAGCGCACAGACTTTCAACCATCAGAAATGCCGACAAGATAATTGTGTTGGATAAAGGAGAGATTCAAGAAATAGGAAGTCATTCCGAATTATTGAAAATAAAAGAAGGAATGTATCGAAAACTGTATGAAAATCAATTTGAAGATGTTTAAAAACGTATTAATTTCAACACTCGTATTGCTGATTATTAGCACAAGCTGTTCATTGCCAAAAACTACATATCAGTATGTGAATAAGACGGAAATTAAAACCCACTTTGGTCCAGAAGATTTTGTTATTGATTCTTTACCAGATAGTCCGAGGTTGCTGATTGTTTGTGACGATAGACGACATCCCGAAGTGCAAGGCGAAGTTTGGCAAATGGATTTGAAAACAGAAGTGGCTTCTAAGATGAACCTCCGTTTTAAGGAAAAGCAGCATCATTTTAAACCACACGGAACGCATCAATTTGATAAGTATCTTTTTGTAGTCAATCATAAGGGGAAGAACGAAGAAGAAATAATCAGGTTTATTATAACTCCCGATGAACTGATAGAAGATAAGGTGTATCAAGAAGGGTTTTTAGGCTCGGCAAACGATGTTTTCGTTGTGGGAGAAGACGAATTTTACTATACTGACTATCAAACTTTTGGTGGTGGTTTGGTACATTATAAAAAAGGCATTTATACCAAAGTATCTAAACATTTTATGATGCCCAACGGTATAGAAATAGTTGGAAAAGATATTTATTTGACAACTACTCTAGGAGGTAAGGTTTATAAGATAGATCGTGCTACATTCAAAAAGCAAAAAGTAGCAAAGATAAAAGGAGGCGATAATTTTATGCGTGTAGAAAATGTACTTTACATTGCATCGCATCAGAAGTTTGCTAAGTTTAAAGCGCATTACAAAAGGGAAAGCAAAAATGCACCTTCAGTTTTGTATGCTTATGATATGACTACTCAAGAGTTAAAAGTAGTATATGCCAATGATGGAAGCGAGATTAATGCTTGCTCAACAGGTGTTATTTTGAAGAATAAGATATATTTAGCGCAAGTATTTCAGGATTATATATGGATCGCTAATTTGAAAAAATAAGCAAAATAAAATCACACTCTAAACAAACAAATTCTACTTTTGTAGAAAATATCATTTATGAAAAGTTTTAAAGGATTGGGAATAGCATTAGTTACTCCATTTAACGAAGATAAAAGTGTCGATTTCAAAGGGTTGGAAAACTTGGTGAACCATTGTATTGACAACAATGTAGATTACTTAGTGGTGCAAGGAACTACAGGAGAATCTGCCACGCTTACCAAAACTGAAAAAAAAGCTGTTTTAGATTTTGTAGTGAAAATTAATAAACAACGATTACCTGTTGTACTAGGTGTAGGAAGCAACAATACTGCTGAAGTGGTAACTGCCTTGCAGACCTTAGACTTAACCAATGTAGATGGAATTTTATCGGTTTGTCCGTATTATAATAAACCTTCTCAGGAAGGAATTTACCAACATTTCAAAGCCGTGCTTTCTGCTACGGATTTACCCGTTATTCTATATAATGTTCCCGGTAGAACCGTTACCAATATGTTGCCCCAAACAGTATTGAGAATTGCTAGAGATTTTAAAAATGCAGTTGCAGTAAAAGAAGCATCAGGAAACTTAGAGCAAGTAATGACGTTAGTTCACAATAAGCCAGAAGGTTTCTTGGTGCTTTCAGGGGATGATGCGCTTACATTGCCACATATAGCCTGTGGAGGAGATGGAGTTATCTCGGTGGTAGGGAATAGTTTTCCAAAGAAATTTTCAAATTTGGTGCATACTGCTTTGCAAGGAGATTTTGACACCGCAAGAAAAGAACATTATGACCTGTTCGAAACCATTCAAAACCTCTTTGCAGACGGCAATCCTGCAGGTGTCAAGCATGTCTTACAAGATTTGAATATTTGCAAAGATTACGTACGGTTACCGTTGGTAAATGTCAATACCACTATCGCAAATAAACTGACTGAATTGACTAAAAGAATTTAGTTCGTTTGGATAAAGCTCTTTTTAGAGATGCCTTTAATATTGTTATTTACGAAGGTTATCAACTATTAACCCTTTTTTGTAATATAATTAGTGTTACGCATCTTATTTGACAGTATCTTCGTCTTTGTATTTTAACCTTTGGTCTAAATAATCTACTATGAAAACAAATATATTTTATAAAACCCTTTTCTCATTGCTCATTGTGATGGTTTTCTCATTGCAAGGAAATGCTACCAAGCATTATGTGACAGATTTAACTGATGGGGCTACTGGAGCAACATTGCGTAATATAATTACTGCTGCTTCTACTGATGATACTGTTATTATAGATGTGGCGGGTATTTTAGTTTTAAATTCTTCAATTGTAGTCAGTAAAAGTATTAAAATATTTGGACCTGGTCCAATACATTTTACTATTGATGGATCTAATTTAACGTCTTTTGAAGGTTTAACTATTAGCGGTGGTACGGACGTAGTTATTTCAGGAATAGAATTTGAAAATTTCATGTCAAATGCTATTAAAATTACCAACTCGTTTAGTGGTGTTTTATTAATTAAAGAATGTCTTTTTGAAAATAATTCAATTGCTCCCGTACTAAATTACGAGGGAACTACATCTACTTTGGTAACGATTTCGGGATGTTCGTTTTTTGATAATTCATCTAATACTTCTGGGGTGGCTATTTATCAAAATGGTGGAGTTTCAAATATAATAAATTGCACTTTCCATAATAACAATAATTATTTTACTTCTATAGCAGATGGAGGGGGGGCGCTGTATCTAGACGGAGGAAATTGTACCATTAAGCATTGTACTATATATAACAATAATCAAGGGGTTTCCCCAAATGTTACTGCTAAAGCTATTTATTCTTCTTCTAGTTCTGTGTTGATTATTAGAAATTCAATTATCTTCAATGATTCTAATACTGCTGCTTTGATGAGTTTGTCGGGGACTGTTGATGGAGATGGAGGAAACGTTGTGCCAATTATTTTTGCTGGTGCTACTGCTTTTCCAACTTCGTCATCTACTAATAGCTACTTTTCTACTTCTATTCCGAATATAATTAATTACACGCCTGTAACGGATGGATGGGGTATGAAATATTTCACTCCTACAAGTGATGGATTAGGTATCAATATTGGAGGAGCTCCTGATCCAAATATACTATATGACCAACGTAGGGTTTGGCGTACTATGGATGATGATGTTTATACGTCAGGTGGGGAATTATCTGATGCTGGTGCTGTTGAATATACTCCATTGACGATAGTTGCTTCAATGTCGATGGGTAGTTTTGAATCAGCTTTATTATTCGATTATCCTTCTTTAGAGGGGAATACGGCTTTTGTATTTGAGATTCTCCCTACTGATTTGAAAGAAATAAGTATATCAAGTGGAGCCGTTAATTTGTCTAAAAATAACACGATAATAAACGGTTTTAGCCAGAGTGGTAGTAGAGTGCCTGGACCAGGGACAAATACAACCAACGTTACCCCTGCTATAACTCCAGTGTTTATGAATGGGAACTCCAGTGTTAATGCCGGTATTACTGTAACTGCTGCCAATGTTGTGGTGGCTGGACTTTCAATTCAAAACTATGCTCATGGAATGCGTCTTTCCAATTTTAATACTGAGGTTTCGGGGTGTCATATTGGTGTAGATACTTTGGGTATACAAAATCAATTTAACGCTTTTGGTTTTAATTATCCTACTTCAAATACAACTTCTGGAATATTTATAGGTGCTAATGCAACTACTAATAAAATTGGCGCAGGAAATTATTGTGGTAATGTGTATCATAACAATAGGAATGTGATATCAAATAATGGAAGTTATCAAATACAATCTAAAAGCCCTAATCGTCAATTGATTTCATCTAATTTTATAGGATTGTCCTCTGATGGTAAAAACAAACCTACTGGTTTACCCGTCCCTAATGCTATTGGAATTTATATAAGCCCTATATCTACCAGTGTAGGTTCTATAATTGGAGGTTCTTTCCATGAGGATTATAATGTCATAAGTGGGGATTCTATTGGTATTTTAATCGCTTCATCTCAAAATTTGATTTTTAATAATATTATAGGAGCGGAATTTAACGGTTTGGCTGCATCAGTAGATACTAAAAACCAAACAGGAGTAATCATAAGCGGAGGTCAAGCATTTGATAATGTAATCGGAGATAGTTTAATGGGGAATGTGATAGGAGGTAATGGGACTGGCATCAAAATATCAAATAATGCTATGAGGAATAAAGTATTTAGCAATTATATAGGGCTTGGTGCAGATGGATCTGTTAATTTATCAAACACTAACATTGGAGTAGCTTTGTCAAATAATAGTAATAATAGTATTGGTGATGTTGGAAAGGGTAATTTTATTGTGCACAACGGAAAAGGAATCAATTTGTATCAAGTAGATACGGCTACGATACAAGGTAATTATATTGGTTTTCTAGCAAGCGATTCTATTAGCTCTCCTATAAGTTTTGTGCCTGTGTATGGTATATTTCTCGAAGGAGGTAGTAAAAAAGTAAAAATAGGAGGATGTAATTCTGGAGAAGGTAATTATATTGGTAATTGTAATACAGGAATTGGTTTTAGAGGGCTGTTTGGTTCTGTATCAGCTAACGATTCTGTCTTGGGTAATTTTATCGGGGTCGATAGGAACGGAGGTGATGCAGGAAATACAACATATGGAATTTATATTTATGAAGGTTATAAAGGTTGTGTAATTGGAGATGAAGTAATTGGTTGTGGTAATCAAATAGCCTTTAATGGAAGTTCAATTGCTGGAGGGGGAGGCGTAGTAACAGATAATAGTGGTTACGATAATTTAGAGGTTTTATTATCGGGTAATTCATTTCATGATAACGATAGCCTAGCTTTTGATCTTGATGTTAATAATTCTCCTGGTGGTTCTTTAGCAAATGGTTATGGGGTCGTAAATGCACCTCAATATGATAATATGCTTTCTCCTTGTTTCCAAATATTAACTGCTTTTAAATGTGGTGACGGAACTACTAAAATCACATTTGAGTCTGATTTAACGCCTCCAACAGATATTCGAGTAGAAGTATTCAAAACGCATGATAATCAAGAACCAGAAGAGT
>CAMZLL010000099.1 GCA_947311505.1 uncultured Cryomorphaceae bacterium | reverse complement strand
GCAGCTTCAATCTAGTGCAGATCAGGTGATTCAGAAAAAGATCACAATCTTTAGATAAAATTTTATGGAATAGCACCTTCGTTTTCATTTTCATAATTGTAAATTTTTATTGATTCACTTACTAAGATGAAAACGAAGGTGCTATTCCATAAAATTTTATCTAAAAATTGTGATCTTTTTCTGAATCACCTGATCTGCACTAGATTGAAGCTGCAATATATAAAACCCATTTGTCAAAGAAGAAACGTCTATGGATTGATTACCCATAAATGAATTGGATAAAACAACCTTACCTTGCATATCAAACACAGCATAGAATTCTATGTCTTGCTCATAGCTTTCTATGTTAATCATATTATTAGCAGGATTTGGATATACATTTACTTCTAATGTTGGCTGTTTGATTTCTTTTTGCGAAAGCAAATAATCCTTATCCGAAATAAATACAGGACGCATCATCAATGACCCTTGAAAACCTGTGTTACTCCATGAAGATGTTAGTTTATAAAAAATTCGATTTTGAGTGTTTATGTTTTTATCAAAACCAATATTCAAACGATCGCTCGAGACTTGCTTCCACCCAATATAATACGTTCCTTGAACAGCTATAGGATCAGGCAATACATATTCGTAGAAACCATTGTTGCCTAAATTATATTGAGGAGAATACAGTGTAGGCACATTCGGATCGTCTGTGGTATATATAATGTTTCCAGGCTCGCCACCTTGATCATCCCAAATCTGAAGAAAGAATGTACTACCACTTACATCGTTAACAGTAGGCGAAAAATGAATGGAAATAGCACGTAAAGTATCGGTCATTCCAGAAGGCATATAGTATTGATACGCCAACTCTGCTCCATTGGTAACCAAGCCGTATGCAGCTTCAGCAGTGCCATCGTCAAACGAATAATAGTTTCTAAATTCTTGTTGATGACGCAACGTGTCATTGTCTTCTAAATCGGTAATGGTATTGGTCCCCAATGTAAATTGCACATCAAACACAGCACAGGTATCTGCTAGTATCGTATCGAACCAGAATGAAGTAGGAATGGTGTAATCCATATCGGTAAAAGACACACCTGAAACATTGGTAGAAACCACAAAATAAGGAATAGTGCCTATGTTTGTATTTTCATATTGTAAATCTAAATTGCAAGAAGAAGGCGACAAGAATACATCGGTAGCATTGGAGCTATAAGTTTTGGCTGCTACTTGTGTTTTCATTGGTGTATGCGGGTCGTATTCATAATGCGACCATGGCATAGCGGTATAGTCTTTTAAAAATGAGGGAGAAGGGGCAGAAAACGCCCAATCAATTGTCTTGTCTTCGGTATATGATCGTAAAGCTGCCAACTCTACATAATCTATATGCCATACATCCAAACTTCCGGTCAAAGAACCATAGCTTTTAAACCTAAACTGGAATCCTTTAAAAAAATAAATCGGATTGGTAATCGGAATCAAAGCCATAGAGAATGAAGTGGCAGCACTACCTGTTGCTTTCCAAACAGAATTCCATTCTTGGGTCAATGGCGACCAAAACTCAACCGTAAGTGAGTCAGTATTTTCGGGTTGTTCACCTAAACCTCCCGCTTCGTATAAGAAACTAAAATAGAGAGAATCTATGGGGTTAACAGCACTTAAATCTAATGGTTTTGCTGTGAGCACATCAGCAAGTCCAGTAGCAGTTGACGAAGAAAAATTATAGGGATATCCATTGGCATCTAAGCCATCAAAAGAAGCAATTCCAAGTGTCTGAATATTGGTAGCATACGTGTAATTGTGATACACATTTATATCTTTCCAATATATATTGGTATCTGCTGCTGTCTCATTTACAAAATACATAGTAGATGAATCTTGAAACAATTGAATATTAGCTGCACTAACATAAAAAGTATCTTCAACAGCCAATACATCCCAAACGGAATCGTGAACATTATAAGTAGGCCATACCTCATCTGCAACGTTGTCAACTGGATATACGTCTATGTTGAAAACTTGAATATTCTGAGAAGGCAAAGCTGTTTTAGAAATCTGCACGATAGAATCAAATCCAAAACCGGCAACAGTATCGTATTGATACGTAAAAGTAGTGTCGGTCATAAATGTGGTATTCATCGGAAAGGCTATACCACCACCGTCAACAAGTATAAACCAAGTAGAATCATCTACGTTTGGATCTGTAGGTGAAGCGTCAAATTTAGCAAAATGATTATTGGTAAAGTCATCTACGAAAGGCAACGTTAATGTATCGTATAAATAGACATAAGAATCGTGAATTAGCCCTGTTTTTTCTATTGCTTCAACAGGTTTCTGATTTCTAATATTGCTATTAAATTCCAACGGAACGAGTTCTTCTTGGGCTTTAGCACTAGAAAACCCTAGTCCTGTTATTGCTATAAGTAGTATTATTTTATTCATTACTTACGTAAACTGTTTTAATCGATAAATATTGTATTAATTGGCATCATGATTTAGCCCTGCATCCGTTCCTTCTCCTTCTGGTGCCTCTGGTTGGGGTGCATATTGAGATGCAAAAACCACAACCGTTGATCCGGTTTGAACGATTCCTTGTTGCACACTTCCTGGTGAAGGGTTCTGACCTGTAATAATATAACTAGAAGAATCTTCGGCTGTCAAGGGCGGAGTATCATAACTTACCTGAAAATTAAGCCCCGCTCCTACTATAGCTTGATTTGCTTGCAAGACCGTCATACCTTTTACGCTTGGAAGGTTAACTCCTACGCCACTCGCTCCACTTCCTACTATTAATTTGATGGTTTCTCCTTTTAAAATTTTAGCACCCTTTGTTATTGGTTTATTTTTATATTCTGCACGGATAACATTCGCATCCTTTGATTGCACGGTTTCAAACTCCACTTTGAACCCTCTAGTTTCTAATTGAATACGTGCTAACGTTTTACTTTTCTTAATATCGCCACCCAAATCAGGAACGGTAATATATTCTCCTCCCTTTTTAACAATAGAAAGATGAATGGTTCGCCCTGGTTTTACAGAATCGTAATTAAACTTAGGATTGGGGTGCTGCCACATAACCGTTCCTGCAGGATAATCATCACTGTAGGTAGAATCGTCTATCACAACAACAAGGTCAAGCCCTTCTAACTTACTATCCAACTCAGAAATATGAGTACCGATAAGATATGGAGTCTCTACTTTAATGCCATGATTGGTATAATCATCTAGACTTTGAATACTACAATATGGAACATATACCGCTACCGCACAAGCTATTACTAAATTAATTAAAAATAGTTTACTTACCAAAAATCTAAAAAATGCACCTAGACTTTTTCTAAATAAAAACATCATTAATATGAGCACTACGACAGCACCAATTGCTATATAAACTAATAATTCCATGTATTCTTTAAAATATGAACTGGACAAAGATAATAATATTCACTAAACGGTTAATCGACTTTTTGATTATTCGCTTTCACGATTTCTTGCCCTTCCTATTTTATGTACCCAAGGCTAGGTTATCAGTCTATTATTTGAGGAAAAAATCAATTAAGGAGCAATTATAAAACAGAACTTTTCTATAAATTAAAATCCGTGTTACCCGAATTACAAATCAGAAGCCACGAACTACCCTATACAAAGGAAGTTGGGATTTTTTAAGGTCAAGTTGGGTTAATTAAAAGTTGATTCTATTTTAAACTTACCAGACACAGGAAGTGTTGCAGGGGGGTGAGCATTCATAAATAAGTAATTTGAAGTAAAATCTCCTTCAATTATATAAGTCCCTTTTTCTTTTTTCCATTTTCCATTTATTGTAATTAAATCATCTTTGTGAAATTGGATACTTAAAATTCCTGTTACTTTTTTTCCATCCTTATCTAAAGAATCAGCTCCTATTAATATGTGGTTTTCATCAGTTTCTGTTATTTCCAATTGAACCCCTATCAGACTTGCTTCGTAGATATTTCCATTTATAGAATAAGTTCCAAAAAAATCACCTATATAAACACCTGACGGTGGGTTCTCTTTGTTACAACTAAAAAGAAGTAAAAGAAATATTGGCATTATTGCAATTATTTTTTTCATGATTTTACAACATTATATTAAACATATTCTATCTGATTTAATTAATCATTGTAAATTTAATCATTTTTATCGTATTCCCCTACACTGAGTATGTGTTTCTATATGTTGCACAACGACTGATGT
>CAMZLL010000098.1 GCA_947311505.1 uncultured Cryomorphaceae bacterium | reverse complement strand
ATGTAGACCACTATTCAAATGGTAATAATATCACAGTACAAACATTACTGTATGAAACTACAAATGTAATTGAAATTCATACCACCACGATGCCAACAGATGGTGGAAGTCATACAATGGGTATAGAAAATAATGATGGAACGATAGCTTTTACTGTTGCTGGAAGAAATAGCGCTAGTTGGTCTGCCACAAATGAAGGCATTAGAATTTCTCCTTCTAGTAATGTGACTGCATCTTGGGTGCCGCCAGCTACTGTATCCAATCCCAATATCTTAACTCCAACTATTTCTCCAACAGGTGAAACCACATACACTTTAACAGTTGACGATGGAATGGGGTGTATAATAAGTGATAATATTACTTTGGATATTGGTTGCTGGTTACCAGTAGAGTTAATTAGTTTTGATATTCAATGCGATGCTGAGTATGGTGTTGCAAATTGGAGAACAGCATCCGAAATAAATAATCATAAGTTTATTATTCAGCATTATCTAGGAAATGATACCTGGGAAGATGTAATAGAGGTGCCGGGTTCAGGAAATAGTAATGTCGAATTGACTTATAGTGTTAAGATAAATGATCTTAAATCTGGATATTATCGTTTGACCCAAGTAGATTATAACGGTGTGGTAGAAGATTACAATCCCATTTATGTTAAGTGTCGTGAAGATTTTATGGTTTATGGTTTTCCAAATCCCACAGAAGATATCTTCAATATTAGAGTTGATGGTAATTTTAATGAAGTGAGTAATGTCCAGCTTTTGGATAGTTACTCAAAACTTCTTTTCGAAAGTAATATGAGAGGTAAATCTTATGAGTTGGATGTGTCTAAATATGCGCCAGGGGTATATTTTGTAAAGGTTACCACTTTATATAATTCTAATATTTTATGTATTGTTGTGAAGTAATTTGATTTTGAATCTTAGCCTTATATGTTCCAAGACAATCTTAGTCTTTTTAATTTGACAACTAAATTCAACTGGAATTCGAGCGGAGTCGAGAGCTTCAACTTCTAAATACTTTTTAAAATATTCTCGACTCCGCTCGAATTCCAAATTAATAATCTTTTTAGTTTGTATAAACTAAAAAAAAGTAGGCGTTCGCTCAGGTAGATATTAGTTGTTTATTGTTAAACTTTTTATATATCTTTACATCTTCAATGTCTAAGTCATTCACATATCAAGCAAATAATTCATTCCTATTGAAAACGGTTATCTTTTCTTTATTGATGATTTTATTGTTAGCTAAACCTGTGATTGGGGTGTTGTCTTCATTCGTAGGAGAAGACGATATGGAATTGTGCGAGAATGATTCGGAAGAAGAAAAAGAATTGGAAGACGATCAGTTAAATGAATTTGAAAATTTAGATTTTCAAGAAGAGGTATTTGCAGAGTTGCTGTATAGTTCTTCTAGTAGTCAATATTATTGTAGTGTTCTTTTTTCTAAAGATCCTCAAGAAGTCGTTTCTCCACCTCCCGAAGCCTAAAAGTGCTTATCTTTGTCTTAGCTTGTTGTTTTTACGTCTGCAATTTCGCAAAGAGTAGTATGCTTTTTTATTAAGTCATACACTAAATCAAGCACTATAAATTTCAATAATTACGTATTTTTTTTGAGACTGTTTTGAAGACTTCTGTCTTTTTGAATAGATTCTCCCGTTGGTTATATCTTGAGGTAACTCAGATGTTATATTCGAACGTAGTATTAAAATAAATAATAAGATTTATGTCAAAAAATAAAAATTTTAAATTTGATTTAGCATCAGGACTTGTAGTCTTTTTTGTTGCTTTACCCTTGTGTTTAGGGATTTCGTTGGCCTCCACTTCCTATGCCGGTCAAGATGGTATTCCAGATTTTGGAGGTGTCATTTTTCCAGGTATCATAGCAGGGGTCATTGGTGGAATAGTAGTAGGCTTCTTTAGTGGTTCTCGTTATGGAGTGTCAGGGCCAGCAGCAGGGTTAATAACCATTATAGCTGCAGCTATTGTTAGTTTTGGAGGGTTTGATAACGGTGGTTATGAAAAGTTTGCATTGGCGGTGATGCTCGCAGGAGTTATCCAAATTATTTTTGGATTTTTGAAAGGTGGTTTCATTGCGTACTATATCCCTTTCTCCGTAATCAAAGGGATGTTAGCCGGCATAGGTGTGACCATTTTCTTAAAAGAATTGCCACACTTTTTTGGTTACGATAGTGATGTAGAGGGTGATTTTGAGTTTTTTCAAAGAGATGGAGAGAATACTTTCACTGAAATTTGGAAAATGACCGACAATGTTCATTATGGAGCAACGCTAATAGCCATTGTTTCGTTGTTGATTTTAATATTTTGGGGTTCAACCAAAATAAAAGCCTCGAAGTATTTAAGCATGGTTCCCGGTCCTTTGCTTGCTATTATTGTTTCTGTATTATTAGTGGCGGGATTTGTAAGTGTTCCTTCTTTTTCTGTTGGTTCGGAGCATTTGGTTTCTGTGCCAACGCCAAGCAGTTTTAGTGAGTTCAAAATGCAATTTCTGTTTCCTGATTTTAGTGCTATTACAGATTGTAAAGTCTATACGGTAGCTTTAGTAATCGCAATAGTAGCTAGTATAGAAACGTTGCTTTGTGTGGAGGCAACGGATAAAATGGATCCCGACAAGGGAAGAACCCCTATGAACAAAGAACTCAAAGCTCAGGGAATCGGAAATGTTATTTCGGGACTTTTAGGAGGTCTTCCTATCACACAGGTTATTGTGAGGTCTTCGGCAAATATGTCTGCGGGTGCAAAGTCTAAAAATTCTGCAATTATTCATGGAGTGTTTTTATTAGTTTTTGTGGTTACGATTCCCAATGTGTTGAACATGATTCCAAGATCTACTTTGGCAGCAATACTTTTGCTTATTGGATATAAATTGGCAAGCCCTGTATCTGTCAAAGCTATGATAAAATCAGGATGGGCACAATATCTTCCGTTTTTTGTAACGGTTTTTGTGATGTTGTTTAGTGATTTGTTGTTGGGCATTGGTGCGGGTATTGTTGTCGCCTTTATGACCATTTTATACAAAAATTATAAAACGTCTTATTTTGCCAATTCAAACCAAAAGGAAGATGGTGTGATACGTTTAACATTGTCGCAGCACGCTACATTTTTAAACAAGGCAAACATCATACAAACATTTGATGACATTCCAATCGGAAGCAAAGTCGTGTTAGATTTATCCGAGAATAGAGATATGGATTATGATATTACAGAAGCCATTAAAGATTTTAGAGCATCTTGCGCTGAGAGAGAGATCAACATAGAGATTATACATGAAGAAAAATTAGAACAAGTATCAATTGTACATTAAATTAATAATAAATTATATAT
>CAMZLL010000097.1 GCA_947311505.1 uncultured Cryomorphaceae bacterium | reverse complement strand
CGCTACTATCCCTAACGCAAAACAAAAGAAAAGAACTAAAAAAGAGGAATATTTTAAAATCCTCTTTTTTTTTTACATAAAACCTATGAAAGAATAAAAATAATAATTATTTTCGCCCAATGTATTTTACTAAAAAGATACTATAAGTTGTTAAAATTAAAAGACAAACTATGAAATTATTTAGATTAATCATTTGTTTATCAATATGTTGCTCTGTGTTTACATCAGTAAGTGCTCAGAAAAACTTCTCAAAAGAAGCAGATAATGCTTTTAATAATGAAGCGTTCTTTTCTGCAATAGATGCCTACAAAAAAGCAGATACAAAAGCAAAACCAGCAGAAAAAGCAAGAATTAATTTTCAAATTGGAGAATGCTATAGAAATATGGTAGAGCCAGAACAAGCAGAAACCTATTATTCAAAAGCCATAAAATTACATTATGATAAAGCCGATCCAATCGTCTTTTTAAGAATGGCTCAAGTTATGAAACAACAAGCAGATTATAAAGCTGCTAAGACTAATTATGAGAAGTTTCTCTCTCTTAAACCGGGAGACAAAGTAGGAGAAGATGGATTAGCATCTTGCAAAAAAGCAATTTCTTGGTTGGCTTCACCAACCAAACATATCGTACAAAATGAAATCCAATTGAACACAGATTCTTATGATTATGCACCCGCTTGGGGCGATAAGAAACATAAAGTGTTGATGTTCTCATCATCTAGACCTGGGTCAACCGGTGATGGCGTAGATTTACGTACCGGAGAAAGCTTTATGGATATATGGACTACCACTAGAGACAATAAAGGAAAGTGGGACGAACCGAAAATCTTGCCAGAAACAATCAATACCGTTGATAATGAAGGTGGAGCAATCCTTAATAAAAAAGGAAACGTTTTGTACTTTACAAGATGTCCTGTTGAGAAAAAAGAAAACATCGGATGTGATATTTTCTATTCAGAAGTACAGGGTAAATCTTGGAAACAAGCAATCAAGATTGCATTAAAACCAGAAGGAGCAGATTCTTTATCTTGTGGACATCCAACATTGGATAAAGCAGGGAAATATATGATATTTGCTTCAGATTTGCCAGGAGGGCAAGGTGGTAAAGATCTTTGGATGACCGAATATAATAAAAGAGATAAAGCTTGGGGGAAACCTACAAATCTAGGTCCTACAGTTAATACCGCAGGAGACGAGATATTCCCACATTTAACAGAAGAAGGAGAATTGTATTTCTCATCTACAGGTCATTTAGGAATGGGAGGATTAGATATCTTCAAAGCGGAACAAACAGGAGATAAAAAATGGTCAAATGTTGAAAATTTAAGATACCCAATCAATTCTGCTGAACACGATTTTGGTATTATTTTCGAAAAAGGATCTAACAATACTAGAGGTTACTTTACCTCAAGTAGAGCATCAGGGAAAGGAAAAGATGATTTATATAGCTTCAATCTTCCAGAAACGAAGTTTATCTTAGAAGTTTACGTAAAAGATAAGAAAACACAAGCACCTATACCAGGTGTTGAAATTACTTTGATTGGTTCTGATGGGTCTCAAATTGTTAAAACTACCGATGAAGAAGGTAAATTTATATTTGATGATAACGGAAGTAGTCGTTTTATCAAGAAAGAAACTTCATATAATTTAGAAACAACTAAAAATGAATTTTTAGCTGCTAAATCTAAATTCAGTACAGTCGGAGAAGAAAATTCTAAAAAATATATTGAAGAGGTATTTATGCAACCTGCATCCAAAGATGTTGTTATTGATTTCCCAGAGGTTCAATACGCATATGACAAATCAGATTTGTTAGTCGATGATAGAATTAACTCTAAAGATTCATTGGATTTCTTATACCAAACATTAACAGAAAACCCTTCTATTGTTATTGAGCTACAAGCACATACAGATTGTCGTGGGTCAGATGCTTATAACAAAAAGTTATCTCAAAAAAGAGCCGAAGCTTGTGTAACCTATCTAGTATCTAAAGGTATTCCATCAGATAGAATGGTTCCAGTAGGATATGGAGAAGCTACACCAAGAGCAGCAGGTCTTGAATGTACGACTATTGAAGGAATGGCTACTAAGGCAGAAAAAGAAGCAGCGCATCAAAAGAACAGACGTACTCAATTTAGAGTATTGAGTTTTGATTATAAGCCAGCAGCAGGTCAATAAAATAATTAAACTATTAAAAAAACATCCTACCTTTCAGTAGGATGTTTTTTTGTTTCTAAAAGATAATAAATGTCACATACCGAAAAACGATATCAACAAAGAGGCGTTTCTGCTGGAAAAGAAGATGTACATAATGCAATTAAGAATATAGACAAAGGGTTATTTCCAAAAGCATTTTGTAAAATAGTACCCGATACGCTTACCGGTTCAAATGATCATTGTATCATTATGCACGCTGATGGCGCAGGAACTAAATCCTCCTTAGCATATATGTATTGGAAAGAAACTGGAGATATTTCTGTTTGGAAAGGAATTGCTCAAGATGCATTAATTATGAACATTGATGATTTACTTTGTGTAGGAGCAACTGAAAATATATTATTATCAAGTACCATAGGAAGAAATAAAAACGAAATTCCAGGAGAAGTCCTCTCTGCATTAATAAATGGAACTGAAGAAATATTAGCAGATCTTAGATCCCATGGAATAGATATTATTTCTACTGGAGGAGAAACTGCCGATGTTGGAGATTTGGTTCGAACCATAATTGTTGACTCTACGGTTATAGCCCGTTTAAAAAAAACAGATGTTATCGACAATGCCAATATTCAAGAAGGAGATGTTGTTGTAGGACTAGCATCTTTTGGGCAGTCAAGCTACGAAACTGAATACAATGGAGGGATGGGAAGTAATGGTTTAACTTCTGCAAGACACGATGTATTTAGCAAAGTATTAGCATCTAAATATCCAGAAAGCTTCGACCCTAAGGTTCCGGAAGATTTAGTATATTCAGGAAGCAAAAAATTAACCGACAAAATAGAGAACGTAACTATTGATGCAGGTAAGTTGGTATTATCACCAACAAGAACTTACGCTCCTATTATCAAAAAAATATTAGACAAACACAGAAGTGAAATTCACGGAATGGTACATTGCAGTGGAGGAGCACAAACAAAAGTTTTACATTTTGTAGATAAAGTACATGTCATAAAGGATAATCTGTTTCCAATTCCTCCATTATTTAAGTTAATTCAAGAAGAGTCAAAAACAGACTGGCAAGAAATGTATAAAGTCTTTAATATGGGACATAGAATGGAGTTGTATGTTCCCAAAGAAATAGCCAACTCTATTATAGAAATTAGTAAGTCATTCAATGTAGATGCTCAAATTGTTGGGCATGTTCAAGCAAGTGACCAGAAGAAATTAACAATCAATTCTCCGTATGGGGAATTTGTTTACAATTCATAAAAGAAAACTATGAGCGATTCTAATTATCTTTCAAAATTGGAAGAAATAAACATGAGATTTGAAGAGGTGGGTAAGTTAATTATCGATCCTGATATTATTTCGGATATGAAACGTTATGTCAAATTAACGAAAGAATATAAAGATAAAGAAGTCATTGTTAATGCTTTTAAAGAGTATAAAAACGTTATCGAAAATATCGAATCTTCCTACGAAATGTTGAACGATGAAACAGATCCTGATTTCAAAGAAATGGCTAAAGCTGAAATCAAAGAATTGGAAGCTCGAAAAATCGAAATGGATGAAGAAATCAAATGGATGTTGATACCAGCAGATCCTGAAGATGATAAAAATGTTATTTTCGAGATAAGATCTGGAACAGGAGGTGATGAAGCGAGCTTATTTGCAGGGGACTTATATAGAATGTATTCAAAGTTTTTTGATGACAACAAATGGAAAGTAGAAGTAATGGAAGTAAACCATGGTACCGTTGGAGGTTACAAAGAAGTGATACTTAAAGTTTCTGGAGAAAATGTATATGGGACCTTGAAATATGAGGCAGGAGTACATCGTGTACAACGTGTCCCAAATACTGAAACACAAGGACGTGTGCATACATCTGCAGCTACCGTTGCGGTTTTACCTGAGGTAGAAGAGGTTGATGTTGTCATAAACCCGGCAGATATAGAAATGAAGACCTCTCGATCTGGAGGTGCTGGTGGGCAAAATGTTAACAAAGTTGAAACTAAAGTGCAACTTACGCACAAGCCATCGGGTATAGTTGCTGTTTGTTCTGTTTCCCGTTCTCAGTTAGAAAACAGAATGACCGCCATGGAGTGGATTCGAGCAAGATTATACGATATTGAATTGAATAAAAGAAACGGAGATATAGCAGCCAAAAGAAAAACAATGGTGTCAACCGGAGATCGGTCAGCTAAAATTAGAACATATAATTATTCGCAAGGTAGAATAACAGATCATAGAATAAACAAAACGATGTATAACTTAAGTAGCTTCATCGATGGAGATATTGGCGAAATGCTTGAAGCTTTAAAAATTGCTGAAAATACTGAGAAACTAAAAGAAGGCGGATTAGCCTAAATCCCTCCATTAATAGATATGAATAGAAGTCAATTAATAGCAGAAATTAAAAGAAAGCAATCTTTTCTTTGCATTGGATTGGATACCGATATTGATAAAATTCCCAAGCATTTATTAAATACAGAAGATCCTATTTTTGAATTTAATAAAGCCATCATTGATGCTACCAAAGATTTTTGCGTAGCCTATAAACCCAATATTGCTTTTTATGAATCTCTAGGAGCAAATGGTTGGGACACACTTCAAAAAACAGTCGATTACATACCCGACAATATATTTACCATCGCAGATGCTAAACGTGGCGATATAGGTAACACCTCTCGGATGTATGCCAAAACATTTTTCTCGACCTATAATTTTGACTCTATCACCGTAGCCCCTTATATGGGAGAAGATTCTGTAACACCCTATTTTGAATTTGACAATAAATGGGTAATACTTCTTGCTGCCACAAGCAACAAAGGAGGTTTAGATTTTCAGTATCGAAGAATTGAAGGAGGCAAGATGCTGTTTGAAAAAGTGATAGAAAAATCTTTTGAATGGGGCAATGATGAAAATATGATGTTTGTAGTAGGCGCTACACGAGCAGAAATTTTATCTAAAGTAAGAGCTTTAGCGCCAAATTCATTTTTGTTGGTGCCTGGTGTTGGTGCACAAGGAGGTAGTTTAAAAGCTGTTGTAAAGAATGGTATTAACGCTGATTGTGGACTTTTGGTTAATTCCTCAAGAGGGATAATTTATGCTAACGATAGTTTAGATTTTGCAGCATTTGCTTCTAAACAAGCTGAGGAATTACAAAAAGAAATGGCAGATTATTTAAAAGAATACAACATTATTTAATGACAGAAGACTACCTACACTATATCTGGAAATTTTCAAAAATTAATCTATCCAATCTAACAACTACCGAAGGAGAAGCTATAGTTATTCAGAAAGTAGGGCTACACAATATGAATGCAGGTCCAGATTTTTTAGAGTCCAAAATTAAAATTGGAGGTACCGTTTGGGTAGGATCTGTTGAGATACATATTAATTCTTCAGATTGGGAAAAGCACAAACATCAATACGATAGCGCTTATAACAATACCATATTACATGTGGTTTACGAGCATGATAAAGAAATATATAACAGTAATAATAACCCAATACCAACTTTAGTATTGTCAGACAAAATAGATTTTGATGCTTATTTTTATTACGAAAGATTTTTAGCAAGCAAAACACCATTAGCTTGTAGTTCTCGTTTTGATGACTTGCCCCGTTTTATAATTACCGCAGCACTTACCAATGCACTGTTTGAACGGCTAGAATCCAAAAGTCATAAAGTACTAAATTTGTTGTCTCGATTAAAAGGAGATTGGGATGAAGTATTTCATGTTTTCTTATTTCGGTATTTTGGTATGAACGTAAATGGAGATGCCATGGAAGAGTTAGCTTTGCGATTACCTTTAAAATTGGTTCATAAAGTTAGTGCAGATGTATTTCAACAGGAAGCATTATTTTTTGGTCAAGCCGGCATGTTAAAGAATGACTATTCTGATGAATATTATTTAGCATTGAAAAAAGAGTATTTATATTTAAAACAAAAATTTCAATTAACAGAAATGGAATTGGTCAATTGGAAATATTCAAAACTACGCCCGCCAAATTTTCCTACCATAAGAATAGGACAACTTGCATCAATAACAGCCTCTAGTCAAAGATTGTTTCAAATCATCAGAGAACAACTCCCTGTCTCAGACATTCGATTGATATTAGATGTTGCCCCCAATGAGTACTGGATGAGTCATTACGTATTTGGAAAGGAATCCACACCCAGAAAAAATACCCGTCTCGGAGAAGCGCTGTTGATGAATATTATTATTAACGTTATTGCACCTCTCTCATTTGCCTATGGGAAGTCAATCGGAAATGATGAGTTTGTGAATTACAGTTATCAATTATTACAAAATAACAAGGCAGAAGTCAATAAGATTACTAAGATTTGGAAAGGGCAAAACGTAGAAATGATAACAGCATTTGATTCTCAAGGAGGCATACAATTATACAATCAGATGTGTAAAAATAAAAAATGCCTAAACTGTAAAATTGGTGTACATTTATTGAATCATTAAAACCATTTAAAAATTGATTAGAAAAGGAAATAATATAATGCTCTTTAATTTTAAGTTCTTCAAGCGAGTTTATTTCGCATTGGGTCTTTTGATTATGATTATTGTTGGAGGATCTATAGGTTTTATGGCTATTGAAGGATTTGGCGTAATCGATGCTTTTTATCAAACCATTATAACTATCTCTACCGTTGGGTTTAAAGAGGTTCATGAATTTAGTACAGAAGGGAAACTCTTCGTTTCTTTTTTGATTATCACTAGTTTTGGTACATTTGCTTTTGCCGTTACTTCAATTACCACTTATATCGTTTCGGGAGATTATAAATTATATTTTAAAGATTACAAAACTATGAAAGGAATGACAGAATTAAAAAATCACGTTATCGTTTGTGGTTATGGTCGAGTTGGAAAACAAGCTACAGAAACACTTCTTGCTCATAATACACCTTTCGTTATAATCGAACAGAGCGATGAAATTATTGAGAAAATTAGAGGAGAAGGAGATCTGTTGTATATGCAAGGAGATGCTACTGATGACACCTTATTAATCTCTGCGGGGATTCAAAGAGCGCAAGCTTTGATAACCACTTTACCTTCAGATTCTAACAATTTATTTGTGGTGCTCACTGCCCGAGACCTCAATAAAACACTAACCATCATTTCAAGAGCTTCACAGGTTTCTAGTAAACGAAAACTAAAAATTGCTGGTGCGACAAATGTTATCATGCCAGATAGTATTGGAGGGAGTCATATGGCTCAGTTGGTAACCAACCCTGACGTACTTGAGTTTATTGATCAGATATCTATGCAAGGAAAGAATGAAATCAACCTAGAGGAGATTTGTTTTTCAGATATCCCCGAAGATTGCAAATACAAATCATTACTTGATTTAAAAAAACAATTTCCATATTGCAACATAGTTGGGTTTAGAACTTCCGAAAAAGAATATATAATCAACCCACCTGAGGAAACTAAGATTGTACCCAATTGCAAAATATTTGTACTCGGAAACCCCGAACAAATTCGTAACCTCAATCAATCTATAGGCATCAACTAAATGAAAGTACGTAAAAAAATATTAATCACAGGTTCTAATGGCTTATTAGGGCAAAAATTAGTGAAACAGTTATTGCAAAATAACGACTTCGAATTTTTAGCAACCTCTTCTGGTACTAATAGAATTTCTAAACTTCCTAGCGAGCAGTACGCTACATTAGATATTACTTCTATAAAAGACATAGAGGCAATATTCAACTCCTTTAGCCCTGATGTTGTGATCAATACGGCAGCAATGACCAATGTTGATGCTTGCGAATCTGAAAAAGATAAATGTTGGGAAATCAATGTCACTGCTGTTCAGCTATTGGTTGATGCTTGTAAAAAAAACAACACACATTTAATTCATTTATCTACAGACTTTGTGTTCGATGGAGAAGATGGACCGTACGAAGAAGATGCAATTCCTAATCCATTGAGTTATTATGGCACATCCAAATTGGCAGCAGAAAAACTAATTCAAGACAGTGGATTAGAAAAATGGGCTATAGCTCGTACTATTATTGTTTATGGAGTAGGGGAGCAGATGAGTAGAAGTAACATAGTCCTTTGGGCAAAGTCTGCTCTGGAAAAAGGCAACCCTTTAACCATCGTAGATGACCAGTTTAGAAGTCCTACATTTGCAGATGATTTAGCAACAGGTTGTTTGTTGATCGCTGAAAAAGAAGCTCAGGGAATTTATCATCTTTCCGGAAAAAATATAATGTCTATTATAGAATTAGTTCGTAGCGTGGCAAAATTTTATAACTTAGACGATTCAAAGGTAACAGCAATTAAAACTGCATCCTTGAACCAAACAGCCAAAAGACCACCCTATACTGGTTTTATTTTGGATAAAGCTGTCAATACATTGGGGTATAATCCTCATAGCTTTGAAGAAGGATTGGCATTATTAAATAACGAATTATAAAACACATATCGTATGAGATTAAAAGTAGCATTCACATTTTTAGTAGGTTTACTAATGCCATTCTTCAGTTTTGCTCAAGAAAAAGCAAAAGGAATAGACGAGAAAATAAATGACTTTTTTGAACCTATTGCCAAATCAGTAGGTAGTGTTATTTTTTATCCCATAAGTATTGCTGGAAATGAAGTTCCAATAGTCTTGATCGTGCTTTTATTGGGAGCAACATTTTTTACCCTATTTTTTAAATTTCCAAATCTTCGATTGATAGGTACAGCTATTAGAGTTGTCAAAGGAGATTATGAAGATATGGATGCTCACACCACCAACAAAGATCAAGAGGAAGATATTATCATACAAGATGGAGATATTTTAGACACTATTAAAGTCGAGCATGCAGACGGTGTAGATGGAGAAGTTACCCCTTTTCAAGCATTAACCGCTGCGCTTTCAGCTACTGTTGGTTTAGGTAATATTGCCGGAGTCGCCATTGCTATTGCTATAGGTGGACCAGGAGCAACATTTTGGATGATTATAGCAGGCTTTATCGGTATGGCATCTAAGTTTACAGAATGTACACTTGGAGTGAAATATAGAGATGTAGATCCAGATGGAACCATTCACGGAGGGCCTATGTACTATTTGAAAAAAGGATTAGCCGAAAAAGGAATGGCTGGTTTAGGAAAAGTATTGGCAATCTTTTTTGCTATTATGGCAGTAGGAGGTTCTTTTGGAGGCGGAAACATGTTTCAATCCAATCAAGCCGCAGCTCAATTTATTAAAATGGCAGGCATAGAATCAAGCTATGCAGGTTTTGTCTTTGGCGTTATAGTAGCAGTACTAGTCGGTATAGTAATTATTGGGGGAATCAAAAAAATCGGTGCAGTTACCGAAAAAGTAGTGCCTTTTATGGCGGTAATGTACGTAGGAGCAGCATTGATAATATTAGTAATGAATTATTCGGCTATTCCTCAGGCATTCTCTATGATATTCGGTGGAGCATTTAACTTTGATGCTGGTATGGGTGGTTTTATAGGAGTATTAATAGTTGGGTTTCAAAGAGCGGCATTTAGTAATGAAGCTGGTGTTGGGTCAGCAGCAATAGCCCATTCAGCTGTAAAAACAAAATATCCAGCAAGTGAAGGAGTAGTAGCTTTATTAGAGCCCTTTATAGATACCATTGTTATTTGCACAATGTCAGCTCTAGTAATTGTTATCACAAATATCAAATATGGATTATTTAATTATGGGAATCTAGACGCAGGTAAAAACGTAATTCTAAATGGCTCAGGCGAACATGTCAGTGGAGTCGATCTGACTTCTTTGGCTTTTGATTCCGCCATACCTGGTTTCTCCTATTTGTTAACCGTAGCAGTTATTTTATTTGCATTTTCTACAATGTTGTCTTGGTCTTATTATGGTTTACAAGCCTGGAAATTTTTATTCGGCAAAGGGCAAGTAGCAGATTTGGTTTACAAAGGATTATTTCTCTTTTTTGTTGTTATTGGAGCTTCCATCAGTCTAGGGGCAGTTATAGAATTCTCAGACGCTATGATTTTTGCAATGGTATTCCCTAACGTTATAGGATTACTTATTTTAGCACCAAAAGTAAACGAAGAGCTAACCAAGTTTTTGGATAAAATAAAAGCCTACAAAGCAGCAGCAAAATAAAATGTCTCCCCCCCTAAAAGATTATTTTCATTATTCCAATTCCGAACGAAAAGGAGTTATTGCACTACTACTAATTCTAGGAATAGTCTTTCTGTATTATTTGTACATTCAATTTAGACCTATAGAAGTTGACGTTTCAGATGCTAAGTTCAATGTAGAAATTGTAAAGTACACAAAAAGAAGCTACAACCCCGATTCAAAAAACAAGTATCCTCAAAATAAAAATTCAAACGACTTCTCCAAAAATGAGCTATTCACATTCAACCCAAATGAAATTGGAGTAGAAGAATGGAAACAACTCGGCTTTAGTCCAAAACAAGCTGCATCCATTGAGAAATATAAAAATGCAGGAGCAACCTTCAAAGTGAAATCTGATTTAAAAAAACTGTTTATGGTCGATGCCAAAAAATATCTTGAGCTAGAACCATTTATCAATCTTCCAACACCGAAGACCATAAAGAAGAATACTAAATATTATTCAAAAAATACCAACACAATATCAGCATCCAAAATAGATTTTATTGGATGCTGATATTGTGTTGGTATTTTTTGAATAATATTTAGTATTCTTCTTTATGGTCTTCGATGTTGGAAGATTGATAAATGGTTCTAGCTCAAGATATTTTTTGGCATCGACCATAAAGAAGAATACTAAATATTATTCAAAAAATACCAACACAATATCAGCATCCAATAAAATCTATTTTGGATTCCTATTAGCAACCTCCACTAATCCTATTTATAGTGGATTCGATAAATACACAGAAAAAGTTTACTTTCATAAAGAAGCAGACGATTATACCTATGTAATCATAGCAGGAAACTCCGTAGGAGAAGCCATGGAGCTGCAAAGTAAATATAATTTTGAATCCAGCGACCAACTGATATTGAATAGTTTAAAAGGCTATTACCCCGTAAAAAAGAAAACAGAAAACAAATATCCCAAGATTGCTCCCTTTGATTTTAATACAGCAGATACAAGCCAGCTCAAAAAAATATCAGGAATAGGATCTAGTTTTGCCAAACGAATAATTGAGCATAGAAATGCCTTAGGTGGTTTTTTATATGCAGAACAGCTGTTGGAAGTCTATGGACTTGCCCCCGAAATGCTCGAGAAGATAAAGCCTTTTATGCTTATTGATACATCTGAAATAATAAAAATAAACATCAACACCTGCGAGATTACCGACCTAATAATCCATCCTTATATTTCTTGGAATGTTGCCAATTCTATCATTCAAATAAGAAAAAATTACGGAGATTATAAGAAAGTTGCTGACATTAAGAAATCAGATTTGATTAATGCTGAATTATTCCGTAAAATTGCACCTTATATAAAAACAGAATGAATTATGGACAACTACTAACAAGCCGAAACAGCTAACTTGTTTGTTAATATTGTTCTAATACTGAGACATGCGAAATCAATTCTGGTTGCAAGAAAAAAGAGGAATGGGTATAATCGTTAATTTATGCTGTTAGTTTTTTTGCTATATTTACAATTCACTTTTAAATTTATCTCTATGAAAAGTCTAATAATTACATTTGTTTCTTTCTACTTTCTACTTTCTATTAAAGGACAATCAGATAGCGTGTTTTATTATAGTCCTGATGGATCCAAAAACTATTGGTATATTCAAGAAGATGTTTTTTGTTTTCGATGCACTAACGGAGCTACCTACACAAATGGTTTAAATAACACTATTGTTGACACTTGTGAATACTACACGGGGTCAGTAAGAAATCATAATTATAATGTAATTTATTACTCTAAAAATGATTTAGGTATTTATTTTGACTCTGCTTTTGAACCAAATAGTTCTTTTAACTTGTATGATATCTCAGGGAGAATTATAGACATACCAATAGAGATGTCAAAGGCATCTTTAAAGGTAAATTTAACCGAGCTTCCTAGTGGAATTTACGTATTAAATTTAGTAAATAGAAAAACAAATGTTTCCGTAAAAATCATCAAACAATGAAACTAATCACTTTCTTTATATTGTTTGGATTGACTTCTTATGCGCAGTTTACCTTTTACACTAATTTAGTGCACGAAGAGTATATCGATTTGGCATATGTAAGAGAAATTGAAGAGGTTTCTGATGGGTATATCATAATGGGGGCAAGATATAAATATCCCGATGGTACTTCTTCTTCTGAAATAGAAGTAGCAGAATTTCTTAAAATAGACAAAAAAGGAAATCTAATTTGGAACAATTGGCTGCTAAATAATACCTGTAAAAACCGCCTCTATGACTTTACAATCAACGATGGTGGAATCTATGGTGCAGGCACTTCTTATTCAGAGGGAGACAGTTGTGATTTATTTCTTTTCCCCCCCCATTAGAACACATCGATATCAAGAGGTCGCCCTAGATGTAAATAGTGGAGCTACTATTTGGAGGAATTATTCGGGGGGTAACGGGGCTAATTTTTATGAGGGCTACCACAGTATCATTAACCTAAACAATAAAAGAAACCTCCTCAGTGGGGTTTGGATGGGACATCCTTATCAAAAAATAGTCAATTTAGACGGGGATTCATTGAGTGCTACAGTATATCCAAGTATATCTGGCAAGATAGCCAGAACAGTTATGAATTCAGATTCTACATTGTATTCTATTCTTCATAATAAGATTATGTGTACCGATTTATCTGGCAACTTATTGTGGATAAAAACGTATGCTTGTACTAGTTTTAAAGATATAAAACTAAATAGCAAAGACGAATGTGTTATTATCGGTGCTCCCATTAGTAGTAATAATACGTGCTTATTTTCTATTGATAAAAATGGAACTTTGCTCTGGGAGCAAACCTACCCAATATGGGCAAATGAAGCTTTTGATATTTGGGATGACGATACATTTATTATTGCTAATATTAAGTGTGCTATGGTAAAAAAAACTGGAGAAATAATATGGGATAAATTTATAGAGGGCGAAATGACTAGCATAGGAGTGCCTTATAATATCTCTGAAGTTGAAGTAACTTCAGATGGTGGAATTATATTTGGGGGTAACAAAAAAGAATTTGGGAACTTCCCTTACTTTCTTGCTAAAACAGATTGTTTGGGTAATCTTACTTGGGACGTTGATAATTGTCTAATAAAATCGGACTTGGAAATAATTGCTTTTCCAAACCCCGTTTCTTCACAATTTACAATTCAGATACCAAACAAGGATGATGTAAACTCACTGGTTTTACATGTATATAATGTATCGGGTCAACTTATTTCTTCAAAGAATAGTTCTAACAGTATTATCTCTATAGATTTGAATAAACTCTCCTCAGGAATATACATTTATAAAATAATCATAGACGACAAAGATATTAAAACAGGAAAATTAATGAAGCTATAATTGTGCCTGGTCGAAAACAGACTAAATTTTATGAAAACAGTTATTTTAGTAGAAAATTTAATTTTTTATTTCAGTTGTGATGCCTCTTGTAATTAGCGATGCACCGAACTTACCAAAGCTTCAAAGTAGATGTACTGAGCTTGTCAAAGTAAACTGTTCTATTTTTGTTGTATTTTAGACCAGATATTAAATTAAAACAACAATGAACTTACAAGAAAAAATAGACAAAGCAATCCGAAACGTGCCCAACTTCCCGAAGGAAGGCATAATGTTTAAAGATATTACACCAATCCTCGAAGATGCACAACTTTCAAAAGAAATAGTCAGCAAATTTGCATCAGATTGGAAAGGAAAGATCGATGCCATCGCAGGAATAGAAAGTAGAGGATTTCTTTTTGGACTACCAGTGGCAATGGAATTGGGAGTACCCTTTATTCTTATTCGTAAAAAAGGAAAATTACCCTACAAAACAGTTTCTCACAAGTATGACCTCGAATACGGAAGCGCAGAAATAGAAATGCACATAGACACCGTCAAAAAAGGAATGCGCATCTTAGTTCACGATGATTTGCTCGCCACCGGAGGAACCGCAGGCGCAGCATCCGAATTGATTCAAAAAGAAGGCGGAAAAGTAGCCGGATTTTCATTCCTCGTAGCACTAGGTTTTCTAAACGGAACCAAAGCATTAGAAAAATACTGCAAGGAGTCAATCAGTTTAATTACTTATTAGTATCTTCGCAAAAATTAAATCTTACAAAGATCTGTTTTTGGGCGTTTAAACGGGCTTTACGCTTGTAGTTTTCAAACCAAAAAAAGTTAGACTAACACCAAAAGGAGCTTCTAAAGTCGCTCTTTTGAAGTAAGTCTAACTAATTTTTAAGTTTAAAAAGCTACCGCTGCAATCCCTAACGCAAATCTGCACATCGTAAGACCATATTATAATAAGATTATAACACACACGCACACAACTTTAAAAATTAGCAAAATGAACTTTGATTTATCAGAAAACGAATTAATGATTCAACAAATGGTAAAAGATTTCGCAGAAAAAGAAATCAGACCAAATGTTATGAAATGGGACGAGTCTCAAGAATTTCCAATAGCACTCTTCAAAAAACTTGGAGATCAGGGCTTAATGGGAGTCCTAGTACCAACAGAGTATGGAGGGTCGGGATTGGGATACAACGAATACATTATGGTAATCAGAGAAATAGCAAAAGTTTGCGGGTCAATTGGTTTGTCAGTAGCAGCTCATAACTCACTATGTACCAATCATATTTTGAAATTTGGAAACAAAGAACAAAAGAAAAAATGGCTGCCAAAATTAGCAACCGGTGAATGGATTGGCGCTTGGGGATTAACAGAGCCAAACACAGGGTCAGACGCAGGACGTATGAAGTGTGTAGCCAAAGAAGATGGAGACCATTGGGTCTTGAACGGAACCAAAAACTTTATTACCCACGGAATCACAGGAGACGCTATCGTTGTTATAGCCCGTACAGGAGAACTACTAGACTCTCACGGAATGACGGCATTCGTAGTAGAGCGAGGAACACCAGGCTTTTCAGGAGGAAGAAAAGAAGATAAGCTAGGAATGAGAGCATCAGAAACAGCCGAAGTCATATTTGATAACTGTAGAGTGCCAAAAGAAAATGTGCTAGGAAAAGTCGGAGAAGGATTTATCCAAGCCATGAAAGTCTTAGACGGAGGACGAATCTCCATAGGGTCATTAGGGCTAGGCATTGGCGAAGGTGCACTTGAAGCAGCCATAAAATACGCAAAAGAAAGAGAGCAATTTGGAAAACCCATCGCTTCTTTTCAAGGGATTTCATTCAAATTGGCGGATATGGCAACAGATTTAGAAGCAGCTAAATTATTATTATATCAAGCAGCCGATAAATTGATGAAAGGAGAAAACGTTAATAAATTAAGCGCAATGGCTAAGTATCATGCCTCAGAAGCCGGTGTTAGAGCATCCACCGAAGCAGTGCAGATATTCGGAGGATACGGATATATAAAAGAATTCCCAGTAGAGAAATTTTATCGAGATTCTAAGCTCTGTACCATTGGAGAAGGTACATCAGAGATTCAAAAACTAGTTATTTCAAGAGATTTATTAAAAAAATAACAAAGGCTTGTTGGTAGTAACTAAAAAGTTATATATTTGCAACCCGATTTAAAAAGAAAATAAAATTAAATAAAGTATATGTTATTAATTACGGTAAAAGAAGGAGAGTCTATTGAAAGAGCTCTTAAGAGATACAAAAAAAAAATTCGATAGAACAAAAGTTGTTAGAGAATTGAGAAAAAGAAAACAATTTGATAAGCCTTCAGTTATTCGTAGAGCTGAAATGATCAAAGCAAAATATGTACAAAATAAGAGAATAACAGAAATGTAATCTCTAATAAATATTCTTAAAAAAGGAATCACAGATGTGGTTCCTTTTTTTTTGTGAAAATTTCACATATTAGGCACAACATATTTGTAAACGCTTCGTACTACCTAATGTGAAAGAAAAATATCTAGCATATCTCAAATTTGAAAAAAGGTTTTCTGAACATTCCTTAAAGTCATATCAAGTTGACTTAAATCAGTTTGAATGTTTTATTCATTTTAATTTTGAAGAAAAATTAGAAAAAGCTACATTAGATATGATTCGAACTTGGGTAGTGTCTTTAAAAGAAAAAGGATTGAAAATTAAATCCATTCATAGAAAAGTAAGTTCTTTAAAGTCATATTATAAGTTTTTGATAAAAAATAGCGTCTTACAGACCAATCCTGCTGCTCTTGTACAGTTACCCAAAACAGAAAAAAGATTACCAGAGTTTTTAAAAGAAACAGAAACACAACAGCTTTTTTTTGAAGAACTTGGGGGCGATACTATCGAAACATTGACATTTGAAGAAAGTAGAGATGACTTAATGTTGCAAATACTATATCAAACAGGCGTTCGTTTAAGCGAGTTGATTAATATTAAAGACACCGATTATGTAAACAATAATATAAAAGTGCTCGGAAAGAGAAACAAAGAAAGGTTGATTCCAGTATCTGAAGGATTGAAACAATCTATTTTGAATTATCAAAAAATAAGAAATTTAGAATTTGGACAAACAACAGAATACTTATTAGTAAAAAATGATGGATTAAAATGTTACGAAAAATTTGTTTATCGAAAGGTTAAGTACTACCTTAGTAAAGTGACAAAAATGAAAAAGAAGAGTCCGCACACTCTTAGACATTCATTTGCAACACATTTATTGAATAATGGAGCAGATTTAAGTTCGATAAAAGACCTACTTGGTCACTCAAGTTTGGCAGCAACTCAAGTTTATACCCATAATTCTATTGAGAAAATGAAATTAATTTATAAATCAGCGCATCCACGTAGCGCACAAAAATAAAAATATGAGCACAGTTAATGTAGAAGCAGTTCATTTTACAGCAGATCAACAATTAGTTGACTTTATAAATGTAAAAGTAGATAAGTTGAATAAATTCTTTGATAACATCGTCAATACTGATGTTATTTTAAAAGTTGAAAAGAAAGAAAGTTTTGAAAATAAAATCGTAGAGATTAAAATGAATGTTCCAGGCAAAGAATTGTTTGCAAAGAAAACCGGAGACTCATTCGAAAGTGCAACAGATGAATGTGTAGAAGCACTTAGAAGACAAGTAAAGAAATATAAAGAACGAAAATAAATCAAACTATTATTTATTGATATTCAATAGGATAAAGCTGATACTTAAAAGTATCGGCTTTTTTTATGAAAAAAAATATAATAAACACTTGGTAGTTAAAAAAAAGAAATTACATTTGCACACGCAATCGAAACAAAACGATGTTTTGAAAGTTAAAAAGCCGATATAGCTCAGTTGACTAGAGCAGCTGATTTGTAATCAGCAGGTCGTGGGTTTGAGTCCCTCTATCGGCTCAGAATAAGTTCTTTAAATATTATGTTGGGGAGATTCCAGAGCGGCCAAATGGGGCAGACTGTAAATCTGTTGGGAAACCTTCGAAGGTTCGAATCCTTCTCTCCCCACAAGAAAATTTGGTCAACAAAAAATAAAAACATTTTTATGCTTGTAGTTTAAAAAATGTTTTTACTTTTGAAATCTGAATTAAAAGCGGGAGTAGCTCAGTTGGTAGAGCATCAGCCTTCCAAGCTGAGGGTCGCGAGTTCGAATCTCGTCTCCCGCTCAGAGCCAAAAGGAGATTGGTAAAGTGCAAGCTTTACCAAGTCTCCTTTTTTGCGTTACATTGTCACGTTTTTTTTGCTGATGTAGCTCAGGGGTAGAGTACTTCCTTGGTAAGGAAGAGGTCACGGGTTCAATTCCCGTCATCAGCTCAATAGTATAATAAGAGTGAAAAAGAATTGAAATAAAGTAAAGACTTTAAATAAAGTAAATAATAAATATAATAACTAAACATTAAGCAAAATGGCTAAAGAAAATTTCGAAAGAACCAAACCACACGTAAATGTCGGTACAATCGGACACGTGGATCACGGTAAAACAACTTTGACTGCTGCTATCTCTAGCGTATTAGCTGCAGATGGTTTAGCTGAGATTAAAGATTTCTCTGCAATTGATAATGCTCCTGAGGAAAAAGAAAGAGGGATTACAATTAATACATCACACATTGAGTATGAAACAGAAGCTAGACACTACGCACACGTAGATTGTCCAGGTCACGCGGATTACGTTAAAAACATGGTGACAGGTGCTGCTCAGATGGATGGAGCTATCTTAGTATGTGCTGCAACGGATGGTCCAATGCCACAAACAAGAGAGCATGTTTTACTTTCTTTACAAGTAAACGTACCTAAGATTGTTGTTTTTATGAACAAAGTTGATATGGTTGATGATCCAGAATTACTTGAATTAGTAGAGATGGAATTAGCTGAACTGTTAGAGTCTTACGGTTATAACGATAGCCCAATTATCGCAGGTTCTGCATTAGGTGCATTGAATGGTGAAGAAAAATGGGTAAATACAGTTAAGGAATTAATGAATGCTGTTGATACTTGGATAGATACTCCAGAAAGAGATACTGAAAAAGATTTCTTAATGTCTGTAGAAGATGTATTCTCTATTACAGGTCGTGGAACTGTTGCTACAGGTGCGATTGAGACTGGGATCATTAACACTGGTGATCCAGTTGAGTTGATTGGTCTTCAAGATGAACCGTTGACTTCTACTGTAACAGGAGTTGAGATGTTTAGAAAGATTTTAGATGAAGGTAGAGCAGGTGAAAATGTAGGACTACTTTTGAGAGGTATTGAAAAAGATGCTATCAAAAGAGGAATGGTTATCGCTAAACCAGGGTCAATTACGCCACACAAAAAATTCAAAGCAGAAGTTTATGTTTTGAAAAAAGAAGAAGGTGGACGTCACACTCCTTTCCATAACAATTACAGACCACAGTTCTACTTAAGAACTCTTGATGTAACTGGAACTATTCAATTAGAAGCAGGAAGAGAAATGGTAATGCCAGGAGATAACGTTACTATTGAAGTAGAATTAATTACTCCAGTAGCAATGAGCCAAGGTTTACGTTTTGCTATCCGTGAGGGTGGAAGAACAGTAGGAGCTGGACAAGTTACTGAAATCCTTGACTAAGGTCATAGAGTAAATATAGATTAAAGGCAAAAGGCTGACCTCATTTTTGGGGTTGCCTTTTTGTCGCATACGGGTGTATTTTTTATGAATTTTTCGGGTTAATAAACTCTCTTTTATAATTCCTTTTTGTTGATGAAAAACACTAGCATAATTTTTTTCTGAATTAACATATATTAAATCATCTAGATAAATTTCTAACGTTTCTTTATTATTATCACCCATTAATTTAACTTTAAT
>CAMZLL010000096.1 GCA_947311505.1 uncultured Cryomorphaceae bacterium | reverse complement strand
CACTGCATTAGTTGCAAGCCAAGAACCTTCTGTTTCTGAACTTGTTAAAAATTCCTATGACGTTGATGCTACAAAAGTGACCTTAATGTTTGAAAATCCAAATGCAATTGGTGGCACTTTATGTATTGAAGATGATGGTCTTGGAATGACTAAGGAGCAATTAATAAATGGATTTATGCGGATATCATCAACTGATAAGTTGCGTAATCCTATTTCTGAAAGATAGAAAAGAAATCGTGCAGGACAAAAAGGAATTGGAAGATTTGCAGTTCAAAGATTGGGTGAAAAACTAACAAATACAAAAGAGCTCTCACGCCAACGCTAGCAACAGAACGGAAAATCAGCCAGTGGGTAACAAAATGTAAACGTAATTGCGGGTTTTGTGCTAAAATTAAAGTTTGTATCTTTGAACAAAGTGCAGTTATAAATTGAAAGGTAAGTGCCTTGATGTCCGCAACTATGCTTACATAAACCGAAATCGATAATGAAGAACATCAAACACATTTTTTTTGACCTCGATCGTACACTTTGGGATTTTGAAGAGAACAGCCATCAAGAGTTGGTTTTATTGTATGAAAAATACAAACTTCAAAGTCTAGGAATCCCAACTTCTGATGAGTTTATTACCAAGTACAAACAAATAAACGAAGAATGTTGGGCGCTCTATCGTGTCAATGAAATAACTAAAGAAAACCTCCGAAGCAAAAGAATCAACGAAACGCTCTTATTCTTTGGAATAGATGATTTTCAATTATCTGTATCGCTGGGAGAAGATTATATAAAGGAGTCCCCTTATCGGACAGTTTTGTTCCCCAATGCGATTGAAACGTTGGATTATCTTACAGAAAAATACCAACTACACATGATAACCAATGGCTTTGAAGAAGTGCAACACATTAAACTAAAAGCTTCTAATCTTGAAAAGTATTTTAAATTAGTCATTACCTCTGAGCAAGTAGGAGTGAAGAAACCCAATATTGAAATTTTCGATTATGCCTTAGCACAAGCAGGTGCAAATGCAAAAGAATCTGTTTATATCGGAGATGATTTTGAAGTAGATGTTTTGGGTGCAATAAATGCAAAATGGTCTGCAGTTTATTTTAATCCCGATAGGAATATGAATAATCATCCAGATGCACCGAATATTAAAAACTTGATAGAATTGAAAAAAATATTTTGACCTTTATGTTTTTAATTTACTGTACCAAATTTAGATGTCTGCATTCTATTAAAAACTAAAATTATTATGTCAAAGCTTTTTATTCTTTTCACAGTTTCTTTTTTACTTTTATCGTGTTCATTTGTTGTGCAATCGAGCTCTACAAAAGAGATAAAATACGAAACCCCTTCTTTCTTGTCGTTGCAAACCAAAGCAAAGGAAGCAAAAGTTTACTGCAAAAATAATAGCTTGAATGCTACTTTTTGCATCCTTGTAGATATGTCTATTCATAGCGGATATGACCGTATGTTTGTGTGGGATTTCACTAAAGATACCATTGTCGATCAAGGACTTGTGGCACACGGATGTGGAAAGGCGGCTTGGGGAGAGGATGAGACAGCAGGCAAACCATTGTTTAGCAATACTCCAGATAGTCATTTAGCTTCGGTAGGAAAATATAAAATCACCAACCGAGGATATTCCAATTGGGGAATTCACGTCAATTACAAACTAAAAGGATTAGAAAAAACTAATGACAACGCTTACAAAAGAACAATTGTATTGCATTCTTGGGATATGATTCCAGCTTCAGAATGCTATCCCAATGGTACTCCAGAAGGATGGGGGTGTCCAGCAGTTAATAATCAATTTATGAAACGGTTAGACATTAGGTTGAAAAACAAAAAGAAAGATGTCTTGCTTTGGATTTATATTGAATAACAATTAGACCAATTCTAAAATCTCCTGTTTACCATTCATTTCTATTGAATCTCCCACTTTTTTGCTCAGTAGTTTTTGACCAATAGGAGATACTATAGAAACACAATAAACAGTAGTGTCATTGACAATCATTTTCCCCAAGCTAGCACCTATAAAATAAATAGCAACATTGGTCTTAATAAGAGAACCATTTTTGACATACGTATGCGTATGATCTCCAGACAAGGTCATCAGAAGCTCGGCAGTTTTGTTTTGTTTTGCCAATTGGGAAACCAGTTTAGATATTTCAATTTGTATCATTTCTGTCCCCGTTTCGTATTTGTCGCCAGCACTGCTCTTAGTGTCATTGGTCAATGCATCTCTTAGCGATTTTATATCTGTCTTTAGCTCTTTTATTTTAGCATCAGTTTGCGCCACAGAAGCTTTGTATATTTCTTCTTTTAAAGTTCTCATTTTATTCTTCATATACATTTACGCCATTTATAAAAGTACTCTTTACATAGGTGTTCAAAATCTGATCTTCTGGTACAAGAAGTAAATCTTGCGACAAGATAATGAAATCAGCAGCCTTACCAACCTCAATGCTACCTTTTGTATTCTCTTCAAAATTGGCCATTGCTGCCCAAATCGTCATACCTTTTAAAGCTTGCCAACGTGTAAGAGCATTCTCAATCATATAACCATTTTTTGGCATACCTTTTTTGTTTTTACGAGCTACAGCTGCATAAAAAGTCTCTATCGGATTGATGTTTTCGATAGGGAAATCTGTCCCCAATGCTACCATTCCATTCTGTTCAAGGAGCTCCTTATAGGCGTAGCTGTTTTTGATTCTTTTATCTCCTAGTCTGTCTATTGCCCAAGGCATGTCAGAAGTCGCATGTGTTGGTTGCACTGAAGGAAATATTGTATAGTCCCTAAATCTCTTAAAATCCCCTGGAGCAATAACCTGAGCATGTTCTATTCGCCACCTTTTGTCATTGACTCCGCCTAAAATAGTACCATAAACATCCAAAATGATACCTGCAGCAGAATCGCCTATACAGTGGGTGCACATTTGAAATTGAGCATCATATACCTTTTGTGCTTTCGCCCTAAAATAATCTGGGTTTTGCAAAAGAAATCCATAATTCAAAGTGTCCGTTATATCCGCATAAGGCAGTTTGAGACAAGCACTTCGAGCTCCTAATGCACCATCTCCGTAAAATTTAAAAGCGCCTACATTTAGCAAGTCCGTTCTAAAAGGACCTCCTAGAGAGTCTATGAAATAAGCAAAATTTTCAGCATTGTCAGATAGCATTATATAAACCTTCATTTGAAGCAGTTGCTCCTTTTCCATTCTTTGCATAAACAAAACGTCAGATTTATTAAGTCCAGCATCTACAACTGTGGTCAACCCATATTCAAAACAATCTCTTTGTGCTCTCAATAACGCTTGTTTTTTTTGCACATCTTTCAATTTAGGAATCACGCTCAATACACGATCTACCGCATTGTCGAGGATAATACCTGTTAATTTACCTCCCAAAACCTCTATATGTCCTCCGTCAATGGTGGTAGTGTCAGATAGGTTTGCCAATTCCAATGCTCTTTTATTTGCCAAAGCAGCATGACCGCCTATACGTCTCAATAAGACCGGTACATCAGGGAATGCTTCGTTTAGTAAATCGTAATTTGGAAACCCTTGATCTTCCCACGTTGTGTTATCCCAACCTCTACCTGTAATCCATTCATTTCCAGTTTTTAGGTGGTGCTTTTGGCATCGGTCCACTATCTCCTGCATGGATTGTACCCCTAATAAATCTACCTGTTGTTTTGTTATTCCATAGCCTAAAAAGTGACAATGCGCATCTATAAACCCAGGCAGGATTGTCGCCAGTTGAGCATCCACCATCTGCTCAGAGCTGTATTTGTTCAATATTTGATGTTCGCTCCCCAATTCCAATATTTTTCCATCCTGTATGGCCATAGCTTCATATACGTCACCATTTTCATTTACCGAAATAATGTTTGCGTTGTGCACTATCATATCCACCGAATCAGGGATTATGCAGCTCGTTAAGAACATCATAAATAATAGCAGAAAACTACTGCTTGCTCGTTTCATAATCATTTAGCAAATGAAAGCATAATAATACGAACAACGTATAATAAGCCGTAATTTTTTGGAGTAATCTTTTGGGTGCTTCCTACGGACCCCGCTTTCCGTTTCAATTTTACGCATTGTTTCTAAGCAAAAAACAGAAGAGCAGAAGAGCTTCCTGCCGTC
This sequence comes from uncultured Cryomorphaceae bacterium, assembly GCA_947311505.1. GTDB lineage: Bacteria > Bacteroidota > Bacteroidia > Flavobacteriales_D > Parvicellaceae > Parvicella. The sequence goes on along the minus strand of CAMZLL010000096.1, from coordinate 15,310 downwards.
AGCTTTCTCCACTTCGTTTTGCTAAAAAACAATTTTGTAAAGATTTCCACTCCAATCGGTAGCACAATTTAAGACCGTTGCCAGATATAAAATAGTTTAGAAAAAAAATGATTTATTGGACTATTTTATATTGGTTGATGGTATTAGATATGCCCTAAACATAATTTACTTACTTTTGCCAGCTAATAAAATTGCAAATTATGATAAGTGCTAGTAACCTTTCCCTTTATTTTGGAGGAGACGAATTGTATTCTAATGTTTCGGTTACCATTACCAAAGCAGACAAAATTGGTCTTACCGGTAAAAACGGAGCAGGAAAATCTACATTCTTAAAGTTAATTCTAGGAATGTATAAGCCCGATGAAGGACAGATGACCGTAGCAAAAGGCACAAGGATTTGTTATTTGCCTCAAGAGATTATGTCTCGCTCTACAGCTAAAATCATAGATGAGGTTTGCAATTCAAATGATGAATTGGTAAAAATTCAAGATCGTTTAGAAGAAATTAATCATCAGTTGGCTACTAGAGAAGATTACGAGTCTCAAAGCTATTTGGATATGTTAGATGAGCTGACAGACCTCAACGATGCATTTAACTTTCAAGGAGGAAATGACGTAGCTGAGCAAGCAGAAGTTGTGCTTAAAGGATTAGGGTTTAGCGAAGATGAATTACACAAACCTATGAATGAATTTTCTGGTGGTTGGCAAATGCGTGTAGAATTAGCAAAGTTATTAGTGCAAAAACCAGATGTCTTATTATTAGATGAACCTACCAATCACTTAGATATTGAATCCATCCAATGGTTAGAGCGATATTTAAAAAAATACCCTGGTGCCATAATCCTAATCTCTCACGATAGAGCATTTCTAGACGGGGTTACCAATAGAACTATCGAGATCAATAATAGAAAACTATACGATTATAATTGTAATTATTCCAACTATCAAATTAGACGAGAAGAGGAAATGGTTCAGCAAGTAGCTGCGTATAAAAATCAACAAAAAGAAATCGCTACAGCAGAACGATTAATCAATAAGTTTAGAGCCAAAAGTTCTAAAGCTTCGTTTGCACAGTCCTTGATCAAAAAACTAGATAAAATGGATCGTATAGAAATAGATGAAATGGACGGTAGTGCGCTTCGTTTTAGATTTCCAGAGCCAGTTCCCAGCGGAAAATTAGTAGCCGAGCTTGAAGACGTTAGTAAAAGTTTTGCAGACAAAACTATTTTTGAAGGTATTCGTTTCAACATTAGTAAAGGAGAAAAAATAGCCCTGATTGGAAAAAATGGAATGGGTAAATCCACTTTTATAAAAATGATGGTTGGTCAAACGGAATATGAAGGAACTATTAAATTAGGGCATAATGTGAAAATCGGATATTTTGCACAAGATGAGACAGCTAACTTAGATACTTCAAAAACAGTATTTGAAACTATTGATGATGTAGCAGTAGGAGTGGTTCGAAAAAAAGTAAGAAATATTTTAGGTTCGTTCCTTTTTGCAGGAGATGAAGCAGATAAAAAAGTATCTGTGCTTTCTGGAGGAGAAAAAACAAGGTTAGCATTGTGTAAATTACTTTTAGAACCCTACAATTTTCTTATTCTGGATGAGCCAACCAATCACTTGGATATTGTTTCCAAAGAAGTGTTGCAAGCCGCCATTCAAGATTATAGCGGAACAGTACTCGTAGTTTCTCACGATAGAACATTCCTAGACGGATTGTCTGACCGTATTTATTATATTAGAAACAACAACATTAGTATCTTTTACGACCAAGTGGGCGAGTTCTTAGATAATCTTCCTACACTTAGCGAGCAAGATAAAAAAACGGTAGCTGAGGCATCTGCTAAAGTAAAAAAGAAAAAGACTAAAAACCCATCTTTTGAAGAGGAAAAGAAGATTAAACATGAACTCAAACAGGCTGAGAGTAACATGAAAAAAGTAGAAAATAAAATCAATAAATTAGAATCAGATATAAAAGCCAAAGAAACCGTTATCGCATCTGGTGATTACGATTCGGAAATGGTTTTTACAGAGATGAAAGAGCTGCAAGAAAAATTAGACGCAGTGATGATAGATTGGGAAAAATATTCGGAAATAATTGACGAATTAAACATTCAATTGAGTTAAACGTTCGTTAAGTTTGTCTTGAGCTTATTGAACGTCATCAGTAGGGAATACAACCTCTTCTAACTCTCCTTTCCTATATACACTATGATTGATTAATTCTCCTGAGGGGTTGTACATTTTTTTATAACCATGTTGAAAGTTAATTTCAAATTGACTTTCTTCTTTTAGTGTGCCATCTTCGTAGTAGGTTTTGAAAATCCCACTAACTTTACCTTTTTTGAATTCTTTGTGTAGTTTTAATTGTTGATTAGATTTGTAAAAAGTTTCGCAAACTCCAGTAAAAGGAGTTTCTTTTTCTTCTAGATAGAAATGCCCATAAAGATCATCAAAATAGAGGTCATTACAATTGCATTTTTGAGGTTGGGAGGTTGGGGAATCCTCTTTTTTATCTGTAGCACAAGATGTGAGTAAAAATAGAGAAGCAGTTATTAAAAACAGTTTATAAAACATTGTAATGGTTTTAAAATTGAAGTTTGCCATATTACATCAAATAAACTGATGTGCCAGCATTGTCAAATTCTACAGAAATATGCTCCAGAATAGTGGTGCTGAGTGTAAGTCCAGCAAGATCAGCTTTTATGGGGAATTTTCGATGCCTTCTATCTACTAGCACGGCAGTGGTCAGTTTTTTCAAATCAGAATTGAGGATGTATTTTACAGCATAAATTAGGGTTTTACCAGAGTTTAGTACATCGTCCACTAAGATTACGTTTTTATTGTCGAGATTTTCTATGGGCTCAGAAAGCGTAACCTCTGCATTCTTAATGTTTCGTTTGTCTAGTGTAAGAGAAAGTAGGGATATCTTGAAATCTACGTCTATTGTAGTTAATAGTTTTGCTAACTGAGAAGCTATTTCAAAACCTCTGTTTTTAATACCGATAATGATTAATTCGGATTCTTCAAAATTTTGTTCAGCTATTTGATGAGCTATTCTAGCAATCTTCTGCTGCACCTTCTTTGGGCTTAGAATCAATGTCTTTACTGATGTTTCCATATTCTCTGATATTAAATCGATTCAAATTTACAAATTCTAATACAAAATTCGAATACGATTTGTTTAAAATCGTGCATTCTTTTATTGTTGAAAAGTTAGAGAAAATTAGGTGTTGATTTTCGAGATAAAAAAATATCTTTGTATTTCAAATGGCAGAAGAACAGTTCATAGTATCCGCAAGGAAATACCGACCAAATAGCTGGGAGAGTGTAGTTGGTCAAGAAAATATCACTACTACATTGCAACACGCAATTGAAACGGGACATTTAGCACAGGCATTTTTGTTCTGTGGACCTCGTGGTGTAGGTAAAACTACTTGCGCAAGAATTTTTGCAAAATCTATAAACTTAGAAGAAGGAGGAGATGCAGATCAAGACTTCTCGTTCAATATATTTGAACTAGATGCGGCATCTAATAATTCTGTAGATGATATTCGTAGTATTACCGATCAGGTTAGAATTCCTCCACAAGCAGGTAAATATAAAGTGTACATCATTGATGAGGTACATATGCTATCTCAGGCGGCTTTTAATGCTTTTCTGAAAACATTAGAAGAACCACCACCATTCGCTATATTTATATTAGCCACTACTGAGAAACATAAAATCATTCCTACCATCTTATCTAGGTGTCAGGTTTATGACTTTAATAGAATAAAAATAGTAGATATTGCCAATCACTTGGCTTGGGTAGCTAAACAAGAAGGTGTTACGGTAGAGCAAGATGCATTACACGTTATCGCAGAAAAAGCCGATGGAGCATTGAGAGATGCACTTTCTATATTTGATCAAGTTGTTAGTTTTTGTGATGATAATATTACCTACGATGCTGTTATCAAAAATTTAAACATTCTAGATTATGATTATTATTTCAGAATTACCGAGCATATACTAAAAGGAGATATTCATAAGGCTCTTGTCGTTTTTGATGAAGTGCTGGAGAATGGATTTGATGGACATAATTTCGCAATTGGTTTAGGAAGTCATTTGAGAAATCTTTTGGTTTGTAAAGACGAAATCACACTCAAACTGTTAGAAGTAGGAGAAAAGATAAAAGTTAAATACAAAGAACAATCCGCCACATCTAAACCAAGATTCTTGGTAGATGGCTTAAGTATTTTAGGAGATGTAGATGTGCAATACAAAGCAGCCAAGAACCAACGATTGCTGGTGGAATTAGCAATAATGAAATTGAGCTCTTTAACGATGTTAGAGGGGCAAAAAAAAAACTAGCACATCCCTAACCTTTAGTGGTTTTGAAATTATAGCTCCCGATTCAGACATTGCAGGTATGCCAGTGCCAAAAGGAGGTGCAGTACCTATCACTAAATCGCCCGTTTTAGAATCTAAAAAAACAGAACCCAAAATAGAAAAAGTAGAACCGCCTACTAATTTTCAGACGGCACCTCCGCCTACCGTTAAAAATGCGCCCCCAAAACAAGTAGCTTCTTTCGGGCAATTCAAATTGAAATCTAAATTTAGTTTAACAAAGAAAGATAAAGCTGATGAAGGTAAAGAAGAAGTAGAATATAGCAATTCTTCGAGGTCTCATTTTACGTTAGCCCAATTACAAGAAAAGTGGAACTCATTTTGCTATATGAAAAAAAAGGAAGGTATGGCTGGATTGCACGCATCACTGACCAATCAACCTTTAGTTTTGCTAGATGATTATCTCATCGAATTGACATTGAATAGCAATATCCAAGAAACGGAATTAGATTTGCATAAATCCCAATTGTTAGGCTTTTTAAGGAAAGAGCTCAATAATGGAGGCATTCAGCTTAAAGTTGTGTATAGTGAATCGCAGTCTTCCGCAAAACATATGACCAGTAAAGATAAATTTATCGAAATGGCAAATAAAAATGAGGTCTTGAACGAAATGTTGCAACGCTTAAATTTGGATATCGAGTATTAAAAAGAGGTGCTTTGGCATTTATTCATATTGCCAACAAATTGATTTCATACCCTGCAATGGTGCACGACCTATGCCAGTCCCATTTTTTCTAATAAAAAAGAAGCGTTCATATTCTGGCAAATGCCATTTTTCATGGTGTAATCAAAGTGTAGTTCATTGTTGATGATTTCTGCATCAAAATAGAAGTTTTTTATCTGAGGGAGTTCCTTATCAATCTCGCAAAGACCCAAGTCATGTGTAGCAATGATACCGCTCGAAGATAAACGTACTAGGTTTTTTACAAATTTCTTAGAGCCTTCTTCCTTGTCTTTACTGTTCGTTCCTTTTAGTATTTCATCTAAAATTATAAAATATTTTTCCTTTTGCAATGCGTTGATGATGAATTTTAGACGCTTCAATTCAGAAAAGAAATACGATTCGTCATCGAGTAGTGAATCAGTGGTGCGCATACTTGTGATAAGTCGAGTAGGAGTGTAGTTAAATGATTCGGCACAAACCGGCAGACCGCAGTTAGACATTACAATACTCAAACTTATGGTTCTCAAAAAAGTACTTTTCCCAGCCATATTAGCACCCGTTATAATAAGAAAATTATCTTGGTCAATAGTTACATTGTTGTCAATTCGAATCTTTGGATCAAGTAATGGATGTCCTAAATTAATCGACTGGATAATGGACGTGAAGTCTTTCTCTATCGTTGGAAATGTATAGTTGCTATGATTGTAATAATAATTGGCAAGGCTTATTTGAGCGTCAAAAGCATAAACACTATCAAACCAAAAACCGATTTTGTCTTTGTAAGCTGCAATCCATTTATCTAAGCGCATTGCAGATTGTAAATCCCATAGTAGTAATGCGTTACCAAATATGCCAACCAATAGGTTGTTTCTGTTGTTAAAGAAATCAACTTTCTTTTTAAGTTCAAGCACTATCTCAGATGAATTGTGATTGGTTGTGTTGTTGTTATTTTGAATAGCTTTCAAAATAGAGGAAGAGAAGTCTTCTTTTTCAATGTCTTTTAGTAGTTGTCCGTTGATGGTTATCGTGTCGGAGATGCTGTTGATTTCCGAATTGAATTTAGTTATTTTTTTTATAAATACACCACTAATTAATAATCCTAAAACAAACCAAACTGTAAAAAGAGTGGCATTTATGACATCTAATGATAATAAAATAAACGCAGTTAGAGACAAAATGGGGAATATAATGAGAAGTGTTTTCATTGCAGTAGGAACAATTTGTTCGTGCTCTTTGAACCAATTTATTAATTTGTCAGCAGGTACTTCAGACGAGTTGGTGAGTGCTTTTGCCAAAAAATGACTCCTCCATTCTTCTTTTTTAGAAAGTTCTATTATAGCAGCTTGTTTATCTTTTATTTGGTCAATGTTATTTGATGTTAGCATGTTGGCAAGAAGTTGCTCTCCACCGACCGTAGCAGTTCTGTTTAGTCTTTGAAAGAAAGAACGGTCGCCAAACAAATCAATGTCATGGCTGTATTCGTGGTCGGAGTTCTTAAATTGTTTTCCATTTTTAGCAAACGAAAAATCGTTGTCTAACGCCATTAGTTCGTTACTGTATAGCGTAATTAAAGCACTCTGAAAGTCTCTAAGGTCTATGAATTTTGCGTGTATTTTTATGGTGTATATAAAGGCTAGTAACAATAAGGTAGGTGCTAAAAATACAGGAATCACTTGACCCCAAAAAAAATAAACACTATATAGTAGCAAAAAGAAAACAATAAGTCGAGCCAATACCAATTGATTGGTTTTTCCTTTGAATTTAGATTCTTCTACTTTTGCAGAGTGAAGCAATGAAGTATAATGTTCTTTTAAGTTTGTTTTCATTTGTTTAAAATTCGTATTCTTAATAACGGTAGTTTTTGGTTATCGTTTTCAAAACAATAAGATCCCAATGAGTAAGCCACTGGCAATAAGGGATATGTGTATTACAGCAGATTTTTTGGAATGCGAATGTTCAAAAAGAATAGCCGTTACAATGTGTAAAAGCATACCCGTAGAGAAAGCAACTACATAGGGTAGGATGTGCTCAAAGCCTTCGTTTTGACCGATCCATTTTCCAAAATAAGCACCCAAAGGAGTGGATATAGCAAAAGTACCCATCAATAACACAAAAGATAAATTGGCAATGCCTAGAGAAATTAAAAATAAAGAAAGAACAATAGTTACGGGTACTTTGTGGTTAACAATAGCAATAAAAAAAGAATTAGTATGCTCGTTGTAGTTGCTAATTGTTAGGTGCGTATGTCCTGCATGCTCGTGAACATGTTCGGAATGGATTTTACTAGTATTAGCAGAACCTAACAAGGGAACGCCTTCAAGAAAAGAATGCATGCATAGTCCTAGCATTAATCCTAAGATAACAGTGCGTTTGCTTTTAGAATTTCTCTCAGAATGAATATGTCCATGCTCTATGCCGCCCGTCATACGCTCCAATGTGAGTTGACTCATTAGACCCAGTAAAACAAAAATACCAATGTTAAATCCTCCATCAGAGTAGGATTCTGGCAATATGTGAATAAAGATAAGGGAGGCAACAATTGATGATGTAAACGTGTTGATGAAATTTTTTATCTTTTCTATTTTCGAACGAAATAAAAAAGATATTCCAGCTGTTATAATTACAACACCTATTAAGGATAATATGATAACCGTTTCTGACATCGGGGCGCAAAGATAGGTAAACTTATTAAGGGCATCTCTAAAAACTCATATCTTTGTTTTCATAGGTTTTCAGAACTTCTGTAAATTTTGATGCGAAGGACTTTTAGAGGTAATCTTGAGTTTGTATCACGTAAAGAGTTATGTTTCATTATTTGGGCGTGCCCCTTCGGGTCGAGCTATCCACTATATCTCTCAAAGCTCCAAAAAAAGCTTTGAGAGGATGCCGTTCCTATCTCTCACGCAAAACACGACCAGCCTTCAATTTTTCGTCTTATTCAAAATCTGTTTACGGACAGCTCTACCCCCCCCCTCCACAACCGCTTCGTATCCTAGTTTTTAGAAAGAAATTAGCTTTTAGAAATGCCCATAATTCTTTGTTGATGCAAAAGAAGATGCAATTGAATTGTAATAAGTTTTGTTAAATCAAAAAAAAATGTTTTCTTTGCCGTCCCAAATACGGGAGATAAATAGAATACATAGAATTAAAAGATATAAAAATGGCTAGAGTTTGTGAAGTTACCGGAAAGAAAGTAATGAGTGGAAATAATGTTTCTCACGCATTAAATAGAACAAAAAGAAAGTTTTACCCAAACTTATTGACGAAAAGATTTTATATTCCAGAAGAGGATAAGTGGATTACGATGAAAGTATCTGCTGCTGCTTTGAGAACTATCGATAAGAAAGGAATCTCTGCAGTTCTTAAAGAAATGAAAGCTAAAAAGTAATTATTGTACATTTACTTAGTACATTTATCACGTCTTTATGACGTGATTTTTTTGTTTATACCTATGCGTAGTATTCTTTTTTTATTTATTTTGTTTTTTTCGAGCACCTTATTTGCGCAAGAAAAAAAACTGGTGCTGGATTTAGATGAAGACACTGAATCTTATGATGCTGATTATTTATCCTCAAAGTTTCACAAACAAAATAGAGTTAAATTGCGAAATAAAATGCCCGATAATTCAGTGGCAGTATTTTTTGCTAATCCCATTCGTAATCGTTCCAATGATATTGACTTTGAATATCATCAAGATCCCAACTTTTATTACCTTACAGGGTTTAATGAGTCTAACTCCATATTAATTATTTTTTCAAAGCCCAAAGTTATTGATGGCGAAAAGGTATCAGAATTGTTATTTGTCCCTAAAAAAGATCCCTCAAAAGAAATGTGGTTGGGAAATAGGCTAGGACAAGAAAAAGCTCAAAATGAATTGGGAATTACCAAAGTATATTCGACAGCAGACTTTAGAGATATTGACCTTAAATTGGAGGAAGCCGATTTGATATCCTACTCTATGAATACCGAGTCGCTCAAAGACGATCCATTTCAAAAAGAAGATATGTACAATCTGCGGAGGCAATTTGAAGCTAAATTGTTCAAGGCCGATGATGATAACATTAAGCGATCTCAATATGTAGTTTGGATGAGCAAATTACGTGAAGAAAAAACAAAAGAGGAGTTGATGCTGATGCGAAAAGCAATAGATATAACCTGCGAAGCTCAAAAAGAATTGATGCGGGCATTAAAGCCAGGGATGAAAGAATATCAAAGCGAAGCAATCGTAGAGTTTATTTTTAAATTGAGAGGGGCAGAATATCCAGGTTTTCCCAGTATAGAGGGGAGTGGTGCTAATTCTTGCGTATTACATTATCAAACCAATAGAAAACAAATGATAGGAGCTAATTTGTTAGTTAGTGATGTAGGGGCAGAATATCATGGTTATACAGCTGATGTTACTCGAACCTTGCCCGTTGATGGTAAATTTAGTGAAGAAGAAGCAATACTTTATAATTTAGTCCTTAAAGCACAAAATGATGGCATTGCAGTAGCGCAAGTTGGAGCTAACTTTTGGGATACCAATATCGCAGCCACCACTACCATCAGTCAAGGCTTGATGAAATTAGGTATTATCGAATCTCCCATAGAGTTGAAGCGCTACTTTATGCACGGCACTTCTCATTATTTAGGGCTGGATGTGCACGATGTAGGTACGTATGGTAAATTAAAAGAAAATACAGTGATTACTGTTGAACCAGGGATTTATATTGCAGAAGGTTCTCCTTGCGATAAGAAATGGTGGAATATCGGTATTAGAATCGAAGATGATATTCTAATCACTAAAGATGGGCCCGAGAATTTATCAGATTGTATTCCTCGCTCCATAGAAGAAATAGAGCAGTTGATGCAAGAAAAAAGTTTCTTGAACAAATAAACTAAAAAGGAACCTATTAATAACTTAATTTAGAAGTCTAACGTCAAACCAAACATTATGAAAAAAATACTATTATCAACTTTCGTCATTGCAATCTCAATTATAGCAAGTGCGCAAGATACAATTACCTGCTCAACCGTTGTGGAGGATACCGTATTGTATGTTTATTCAAAAACAAGTGCAGCTGCAGGAATTGGAATACACCAACATAGTAATAGTGCTACCGATGGCTATGAAGCATTTGCACAAATGTTTGAAGCACCAGATACGGTAACGATTAATGGAGCTTGTTTTTATGCCGTAATGGATTTAGATCCAACAGATACTTTGGTGTTGAATATGTATGATGTCAATGGTTCTGGAGCGCCAGGAACCTCTATTGCTTCGGTGCAGGTACAGGTGCCAAGTTTAATTTCTGGATATACTGGAGCCATGGATTCTTCAGCTATTTATTTATGTGGAACTTTCCCGTCTCCAATTCAGTATGAGGGAGATTATTTTTTAAGTTTAGAAAACTACAACGATCAAGCGGATATATTTATAGCTCGAAATACCGATGGAGATGGAGCTTCTGAAGCTTTAACTTGGGCGTATTATACTTCTGATGCGGGCACTTGGGATGGTTGGTACGATATTTTCGCTTTTGGAGGGGGGTGGAATTTTGATATAGATATTCGCCCATTAGTTGAATACTCGGTTACTTCAGAAGTTGTTTTAGATACGATTTTATGTTATGGAGATACTTTATCTGTTTTGAGTACTACATGGGTAGATGATTCTTTAATGTATAATAAATTTTATAATCCAAATTTCGCTACCTATTCTGCTGATGCAGTCATTGATTCTATTGATTTTGGAAGTGGGAATACTATCGATACATTTTCTGTTTATGCTACAGCAGGTTCATTTCCTTTAGATGTTAATCATTTTGTAAATATGGGGTGGACAGTAAGTCAGTCTTTTGCTTGTCAAGCTGATGTGAATGTGTATGGAAGCTCCTTGAACTTGGGAGTAGATTCAACGGTTTGTGTTGGAGATTCTATTGTTTTAGATGCTGGTGTAGGTTTTGATTCTTATTTATGGAGTACGGGAGATGTTGATTCAGCTATCGTTGTTCAAACTCTTGGAATGGTTGATGGTACATACACCTATTTTGTAGATGCTAGCGACAATGGTTGTGAATCTTCTGATACGGTTTTAATTACGGTAGGGCAATTGTCGGTTAATTTAGGCAATGACACTACGTTATGCTGGAATACTGGAGAATCCTTGGTCTTAGATGCTGGGATATTTGATTCTTATTTGTGGAATACAGGTCAATTGACGCAGACTATCCAAGCAGGACCTATGTCTGGAGATGCTACAGAAGATTATATATTAGAAGTTACTCAAGGTGGGTGCGTAGGAACTGATACGATAACGATTGTATTTACAACTTGCATCGGTGTGGAGGAAAATGTGAATACAGTTACGGTGTATCCAAATCCAGCTAAAGAGCAATTGACGATCCAGTTCAATCAAGCATTAAGTGGAACTTTGAATGTGAAGTTGTTTGACTTGTCAGGTAAGCAGGTTGTTAACGCTGTGATGAGTACTCAAATGATGCTATTGAATGTGGGAAGCCTTGAAAGTGGATTATATATCCTTCAAATAGCACTTGAAAATCAGGTAATAACAAAGCAAGTGCAGATAATTAAATAATTAAAAGCAAGAAATATTTGTGGATTGCAAAAAATAATTATCTTTGCATCCCTTATTTAAGAGGAATAATACATTTTTTGAACAACAATGGCAAAGAAAGGAAATAGAATTCAAGTAATACTTGAATGTACAGAACACAAGAAATCAGGAGTACCAGGAACTTCTAGATACATCACTACAAAGAATAGAAAGAATACTCCAGATCGTATTGAGTTGAAAAAATTCAACCCAGTTTTGAAGAAATACACTATTCATAAAGAAATTAAATAATAATTAGACATGGCAAAGAAAGTAGTAGCATCGTTACAGAAAGGTGGTGGAAAAAACCATACTAAAGTTATTAAAATGTATAAATCACCAAAATCGGGGTCTTATGCATTTAAAGAGCAAATAGTTATGAACGCAGACGTTCAAGACTGGTTTAAAAAATAGTTTTTTAAACAAACTTATTATTTACAATAAGCTCCTTCCTATTGGTTGGGGCTTTTGTGCGTTATTAAAACACCTAAATTATGAGTCGTTGGAAAAAGTTCTTCTCAAAAGAAAAAAAAGAAGATTTAGATCAAGGGTTAGAAAAGTCTAACAAAAGTTTTTTTTCAAAATTAAAATCATCTATAGCAGGAAAAACAACTGTAGATGATGAGGTTCTTGATGACTTAGAAGAAATTTTAGTGTCTTCTGATGTGAGCGTTGAATCTACATTAAAAATCATCAAAAAGATAGAGGCTCGTGTAGCTGAAGAAAAATACGTAGGTACAAACGAGTTGCATAATATCCTTAAAGAAGAAGTTAAAACGTTACTCGATGAATCCAATAATGACGATGCTGTGGCGTTTACAATACCTCAGCAAGAAGGTCCGTATGTGATTATGGTTGTCGGAGTCAACGGAGTTGGTAAAACAACAACTATTGGTAAATTGGCACATCAATTTAAGCAGCAAGGTCTCAAAGTAATGCTTGGTGCATCCGATACGTTTAGAGCAGCTGCAGTTGAGCAATTGAAGATTTGGGCAAAACGAGTAGATGTTCCTATCGTAGAGCAAGGCATGGATGCAGATCCTGCTTCTGTAGCCTATGATACACTTGAAAGTGCAAAAGCACAAGGAATAGATGTTGTGATTATTGATACCGCAGGTCGTTTGCATAACAAAATCAACTTGATGAATGAGTTGACGAAAATCAAGCGAGTAATGCATAAGGTAATTCCCAATGCTCCACATGAAGTAATGTTGGTCTTAGATGGAAGTACAGGTCAGAATGCTATTGAGCAAGCAAAACAATTTACCAAGGCTACTGAAGTAACGTCTATGGCTTTAACTAAATTAGACGGTACTGCCAAAGGAGGCGTAGTAATAGGTATTTGTGATCAGTTCAAAATTCCAGTAAAGTATATCGGAGTTGGAGAAGGCATAGATCATCTTCAAGTATTTAATAAAACAGAGTTTGTAGACTCATTGTTCAAGGGGTCTGTTTTAGAGTAGTTCCAAATACGTTTAAAATAATTATTGTTAATTCAGTTAATGAAAACAAAAACACTAAAGAAAAATAAAGTCAATGTGATAACTCTTGGATGCATGAAAAACACATTCGATTCAGAAGTTATGATGGCGCAATTAAAAGCCAATAAGTTTGATGTAGAACATGAATCCTCGCAAGAAGATTCAGAAATTGTAATCATTAATACTTGTGGTTTTATTGATAATGCAAAAGAAGAGTCTATCGAAACGATTTTGAGCTTTGCAGAAGCAAAAAAAGAAGGGAAGGTCGATAAATTGTATGTTACAGGTTGTCTTTCACAGCGTTATAGCGATGACTTAGAAACTGAGATTCCAGAAGTGGATGCGTTTTTTGGAACAAGGGATTTGCCTAAGTTACTGAAAACCTTAAAAGCAGATTATAAAAAAGAATTAGTGGGCGAACGTCTATTGACTACGCCTACGCATTATGCGTATTTCAAAATAGCCGAAGGTTGCGATAGGCCTTGCTCCTTTTGTGCCATTCCGTTGATGAGAGGAAAGCATATTTCCACACCAATGGACGAATTAGTCGAAAGTGCAAAATCACTTGCCGCTAAAGGTGTAAAAGAGTTGTTGTTGATTGCTCAAGATTTGACCTACTACGGCATTGATATTTATAAAAAACGAAACTTAGCCGAGCTTATTACTAAGTTGTCAGAGGTGGAAGGCTTAGAGTGGATTAGATTGCATTATGCGTATCCGTCAGGTTTTCCTATGGATGTCTTAGAGGTAATCAGAGACAATGAAAAAGTTTGCTTGTATTTAGACATGCCATTGCAACATGGATCTTCTAAAATTCTAAAAGCAATGCGTAGAGGTATTGATAGAGAAAAAACAATAGCACTCGTAGAGAAAATAAGAGAAGAAGTACCTGGTATTGCCATACGAACGACTTTAATCGTTGGCTATCCGGGCGAAACCGAAGCCGACTTTCAAGAAATGTATGATTTTGTGGAGCAAATGAAATTTGATCGTTTGGGTGTGTTTACTTATTCTCACGAAGAAGATACACATGCCTATGCACAAGAAGATGATGTTCCAGAAGTAACCAAACATGAACGTGCAGAAGAAATTATGGATTTACAGTCCGGTATTTCTCATGAGCTTAACCAAGAAAAAATTGGAAAAACCTTTAAAGTTCTTTTTGATAAAGTAGAAGGGGATTATTTCATTGGTCGTTCAGAATTTGATTCTCCAGACGTAGATAATGAAGTATTGGTAAAGAAATCAGATGACGTTCACATTCGTTTGGGTGATTTTGAAATGATAAAAATAACCTCCGCAGATCATTACGATTTGTATGGAGAGGTTGTGGGGTAGTTTTTTCATGCCATTTGTCTAGTTCCTTCGTCTTTCGTATGTGAAACGAAAAATCCATCCTATCCATACTCATCTGTTAATCAATAATTTCTTGGTTTGAGATTTGCTCTTGGATTTTGTATTTATTTGTAGTCCTTGAAGAAAATACATTTCATATTGGTTTTTATAGTGTCATTGTTTGGTAATCAGATGATTGCCCAAGATGAGCAAATGCTAGAAATTGGGATATTTAGAAGATACAAGACTTTGAAATCAATTCATTTTACTCCTAAAGATAATTCTTATAAAATTTACGATCAAAATGATTCATTAATTTATCACCTACAAAAAGGAGAAGTTGCATCTATAAGAAGAAGTAGCAATGGAAGAGAAGTGAAATTAAAAGTGCCAGACGAAGATTTAGGGTATTATTCAAAAGTGCGAATCGTATCTGATCGAAAATCGGCAACATACACGATTAAAGGCTACTCGCCTGTTACCAAAAGTAGAACATATTATGATGGTGTAGTGTGTTCGGTTTTTAATGGTAGATTTAATGTAGTAAGTCTAGTAAGTATGGCGCATTATCTCGAAGGTGTGATAGAATCCGAATCGGGCAACCATCAAGGGAAAGAGTATTATAAAGTGCAGGCCATAATTAGTAGAACGTATGCCTTGAAAAATATACGTAAGTTTAACCACGAAGGTTTTATGCTTACCGATATGACTAACTGTCAAGTGTATTTAGGTAAAATGTATAAAAACCCTAAAATAATAGAAGCAGTAGCAGAGACAAACGGACTGGTTTTGGTAAACACACAGATGAATTTCATATCAGCAGCATTTTATTCCAATAGTGGTG